>CAYJRO010000135.1:0-3094 GCA_964372425.1 uncultured archaeon | reverse complement strand
CAAAGACTAGCAACAACCTGCCTTTATACCTTTTCACATACTCGTCGTTCAAAACTACCATCCTCGTGTTACCTATGTGAAGCGGTCCGGACGGGTACGGAGCGAGCCTCATCACAACCTTTCCTTCCTCTGCGCTAGGAAGCTCTGGAAGACCCTGTTCCTTGGTCTTTTTTTCTATTTTTATTCCCATTTTTGCGAACATCCTTCTCTGCTCTTCAATAGAAAGTGCGCTTGTTTTGGAAATCATTCCTACTATATCCTTCATCACGTCTTTTATCTTTGACTTTAGTTCGGGGTCTTCTGCCAACACTTTTCCCAAGACCGCCTGCGGGTTGGCCTTCCCGCCGTGTTCGATAGAATTTATCAAGACGTGCTTCAATATAGAGTCTTCCATAAAAAATAGTTGTAATCCTTATAATTAGTTTTAGGTTTCATTGTAACGGAACATGTTTAAAATGATACATATATATTTAAATATCCATCGAAAGAATTATTTTTAAGGTGGGCCTATTGCGAGCAACAGAAAAATCTGGACCTAAGATGTTTTTCAGGATGAGACCTGTGGAGATTCTGTTGAGCCTGAAGGCGGGCCCGAAGTATGCGAGCGTCCTTTCACGTGAAAACAACTGCACCTATTCGCATACTGTCAACCTGCTGGACGATTTCGAGAAAATGGGGCTGGTGGACTTTGAGAAAAAGGGCAGGATAAAGATAGTCAAGCTTACCGACGAGGGGCAAAACGTGGCCAGCGGTCTATCCACAGCAATGAGCAAGGTCTCCAGGCTGAAGGGCTGATATTTTCCAGTATTTTAATAAACCGCCGCGGTTTAATCTAATTATCGTGGTTCTATGAAGCAGAAGGACAGGTTGAAAATATTGATTCCTTCCCTCAGGGAGAACATAAGGTATGTGAAGATAAAGGTGGTTTCTGGGGATTCTCTGGCCTACGGCGACCTGGAGGCAGCCATATACAGCACTTTCCTCCAGTTCTACGGCGAACTCGGCGTTTCCCAGCTGTCGCTTTGGCTGATAAAAAACACTTTCGACGAGAAGGAGAAAACCATGGCCGTAAGATGCAACAACAGGTCTGTGGACAAGGTGATAGCTGGCTTGGGACTGGTCAGGATGGCCAACGGTAGCAGGATAATTGTGAGGATTTTGAAGGTGTCCGGGACTATCAAGGGGCTGGGATGAATGATATTGACTGATAGTCATTAGGTTTAAATAGTAATTTAAATATTAGATATAAGATGGAAAACGAACTAGCATCTGTGCATGGCTATCTTTGTGCAGACGGTTACGTGATAATAAATCCAGCGAGTCAGAAACATAAATACTATCGTATTGGTCTAAGGAATACTTGTTATGAGTTGCTCTTGGATTTTCAGGATAGATTTTATAGAATTTTCGGTGTTACTCCCATTATTAAAAATCAGAAAGACAGATGCGAACTAAGCAACAAGGAAATAACTTTGGGGCTGTTGAAAAAATTTGGTTCCTTCTATTCAAAATATTGGAAAATGCCTGAAATGACTAGCAAAAATATGAAATTCTGGCTACGTTCTTATTTTGACTGCGATGGCTGGGTAAGTTCTATAAAAGGTAAAGATAGGAAGATTGGGTTGGAATCTATTAATAAAATTGGATTAATACAGATACAAAATGCTTTGAATATTAATTTCAAAATTAATTCTTCAATTAAGAAGAGAAACGGCAGGAACATATGGTCTCTAACTATATGCGGAAGAGACGATTTATTAAAATTTGAAGAAAATATAGGATTTCTTCATCCAAAAAAGTCCCACAAATTGACTGAAGCTGTTAATTCTTATGTAGATTATAATTGGCACTTGCCTGAGAATGAAGCCGAATTAATTATTTTCTTAAATAAGAAAGGTAAAATAAATGTAGCAAGGAAAGATGTGCGATTTAATTCCATAATTAAAGATAACTTGATAAAACTACAAGATAAACTGTCTAAAATTGGTATAAAATCGAGATTAAACGGGCCTTGGAAAAATCCTTATGGGTCTTTATGGTATTGTTTATCTATAAGACTAGAAGTCTATAAGAAAATTATAGGGGGTGAAAATTAGAAATGCCATTTGGAAACTTTAACTTCAAAAAACCTGAATTCCAGAAGGTTTCTGACATAATCTGGGACGTGCCTACCAGCTTCAAGAAGGGAATGAGGGTGCCTGCCAGGATCTACGCCACCAGAAAAATAATCGACACCATGGACCTGCAGGTTTACGACCAGGTGACAAACGTCGCAACACTTCCGGGAATCCAAAAATATGCTTTCTGCATGCCCGACGGTCATATCTCCTTTAATTAAGTAGGATTAGGGGGAGACAAATCCGGGTACGGATTTCCGATAGGTGGCGTAGCAGCGATGGACATAAATGAAAATGGTGTGATTTCGCCTGGAGGCATAGGTTTCGACATAAACTGCGGCATGCGACTGGTGCTGACCAATCTCACCTATGACCAGGTAAAGCCCCATTTGAAAACCTTGGTGGACAAGCTGTTCCAGAAAGTGCCTGCTGGCGTGGGAAGTTCCGGATTCCTCAATATATCAAAGGACGAGTTCAGAAAGGCCGTGCAGGACGGCTCGCATTGGGCTGTCGAGGAGGGTTATGGGTGGGAAGAGGATCTGGAAAGGACGGAACTGAACGGCAGGGCGGACTGGGCAGACAACTCAAAAATTTCCTCTAAATCCATCGAGAGGGGATTCAACCAGATAGGGACACTGGGCTCCGGCAACCATTATCTTGAGCTGCAGGTGGTAAACCCCGAAAACATATTCGACCAGGAACTGGCCAAGAAGTGGGGGATATTTCCGAACCAGGTAGTTATAATGTTCCACTGCGGAAGCCGCGGTTTCGGCCACCAGGTTGCGACAGACTATCTTCAGCTGTTTTTGAATGTCATGGAAAGGAAGTACGGGATAAAGATACTGGACCGCGAGCTGGCATGCGCACCCTTCAACTCGCCAGAGGGCCAGGACTATTTCAAGGCCATGGGCTGCGGAGTCAACATGAGCTTCGCCAACCGCCAGGTCATCCTACACAGGATAAGGGAGGTGTTCTCC
>CAYJRO010000134.1:2833-3108 GCA_964372425.1 uncultured archaeon | reverse complement strand
AGACTGTATCTGACCGATACGACTACGCTTCCAAAGCCCACGGATGACAACATCAAAAGTTATGCTGGCGAAGCCAAAGCCAGCGTCAAAAATGCCTACGGCCTGCAGAGGGACATCGAGTTGGAGCAGCTGAAACTGCTGGCACGCGTCAAAGACGAGGATAAGAGACTAAGGATAGCGGAATTGGTTAACAAGTCTGTAGAGAAAAACAAGAGAGTATACGGCTTGGAAACCTCGGCGGAATATTCTAGCCTAGATGTAAGCAAGAATGAACT
>CAYJRO010000134.1:0-2823 GCA_964372425.1 uncultured archaeon | reverse complement strand
AGATACATAATGATAGCTCTGAACGGCAGCAGTGACAAGGAGCGAGAAAGGAAGGCAAATGATGTGTTGGGCGAGATTGTAGGGAAAAAGCTTCTGGAGACGGCCAGGCAGGAGTGGAAGGAGTATTCTAACAGTAACCGAAAGGCTTTCACGAAACTCGTAGAATCGTACAGAAATGACGATTTGGATAGCACTTTAGAAGTTATAAAAAAGGCCGGCAAAGAAAAAATAAACCACGTGCTGCTTGCATGCAATTTCAAAGATGTCGGTGTCAGCAGCAATATCTTGACGTCAGTGGAGAGCAGGAATCCATTGGATTTTGACGGCAATGTGCAGATGGTCTGCATCTACCTTCCTACAGGAGTATACGGCTATCCAAAAAGATATTTCTTAGACTACTTTACCGATGACAGGTTTATCATGGTAAGATACGACTTGGGTGACAAGACGGTTGGCAGCGCTATATGTTATTTAAAAGACGGGACCTTCCTGGTAGATTCGGTGGAGGGCCACAGGACGTTCAGAAAAGACAGGGTATTTGATATCGTCTACAAGGATCTTGTGGAAAGGGCGAAGGAACACGGCGCCGATAGGTTGGCGTTCAACAAAAAGACTTTCTTCAACGAGACGCCTAAGATGTTCCTAGAATACTTGGACGGAAGAGGACTTAAGGAAAAGACAATACGGATTAGGATAGAAGGCAAAGGGTATCTGGAGTCTAGGGACAAGTTCACCAACGCGGTTTTCGGCAGTTTCATCAATGGTTATGTGGTTGATTTGAATGGAAAAGACAGAAGCTAGCACAAGCAATGTTAAAAATCTAGAAATTTTTTCTAAGCCTGCCGGAGAAGACGATATATGTGGCGCAGTAGACGAGCTCGGGGAGCTGGGGCTGTCCGAAGAAGTCTTGGAAGTTTTGAATAACAGGCTTTATGGCAGGATAGTTTACAGCTTGCCGATCAAAGTGGAACGATTGGGAATAATAAAACCTGCCGGCCGCTATCACGGGTTCGACCCCGAGAGGGGGACTCATGACATATCCATGAGAAGGCGGTTATTCCATCAGTTTGGGATAAGATATCATGAAGTGAAGCACGCCGCCCAAGCCGAGATTTTCAGACTGATGCTTGACACGGAAAGCGATATCTACAGCAGAATGGATGAAGAGGAGAAAAAAGAGGTGATGCTTGATGTTTACAAGACGCTCAGAAGACTGGCTTACACTGGCAAGGGCAGGGTGACGGAAAAGTCCCACAACATAGTAAAAGGCCTGAGGAACAAGCTAAGAGATATGAAAAGCGGCGGGGGCATGAAGCTGTCAAGCTCCTTTAAAAATCTTCTGAAGATGCTGGAGACTACGAAAGAGCTGGAACTTTTGAAAAAACTGGAATTTCTTGAAGACGAAGAAATTTCGGAAGAGATTTCCAGAAACAAGGAGTCTTATGCAAATGCCTTCTTCCGGCTTTCTTATTATGACAATGTGAAGCTTTATGAAAGCATGTGCAACAACGAGTACCAAAGAAAAGGTGCCAGAAAGAGAGGCAGATTTAATCTAATTTTGGCGTCTTGTACAGTAGCCATAGCTTCCGCGTGTTCCTATGTGTTAAACAACGTAGGCATGGAACTTCTGTCTTACCCATTATACGCCTTATCTCTAGGTTTAGGCGGCAAACTATTGTTAGATTATTCTGTGTGCAGGATTTACGGCAACCAAAAGAAAGTAGATGATTTAAAGGACAGCCTGTCAACAAAACAAAAGCCATACGAACAACTGCTGACACTGATCAAGGCTATTTAGACAAGAACGGATAAGGCCTACTCCGTAGAACTACCATCAGAACTATCTGCAACAAATCCCGCCAATTGTTCCTATACAGCAATCCACCTCAGATTTAAAAGTTTGAATACACACATTTTAATTATGGATGAGGAAGACGGCAGCGGGTTTGGGGTAAGGATAGAAGGAAAGGAATCTTTGGGCGATGCAGTTATATCACCCAAGACCATAGTCATAGGAGGCGTCGGCTTCATAGCATTCGTGATTCTGGTCAGCCAGATACTTCCTGCTTTCGCCAAGAGCATAGTGGGCTGGATACCCTACACTATACTCGGGGCCATAATCGTCTGGGCTTTCATCATGGTGTTCGTCAGAAGATACGGCGACACGGAAAGAGGGATAATCTACAGGTTCGGCAGGTTCAACCGTGTAGGCGGTCCTGGATGGAGCATAGTCATACCTTTTTTCGAGAAGGAGTTCAAGATGCTGGACATACGAACAAAGGCAGAGTCTATAAACGATGTGGAGGCAGTCACAAGGGATGACATACCGCTGTCATTCGATGTCACGTTCTTCTACTCTGTAGCAGACCCCAGGAAGGCGGCATTAAAAGTGACAGCGGTGGAAAAGACAGTCAAGACATTCTACCAAGGCCTCATAAGGGATGGAGTCGGCAATTTTGTGATGAGGGAGATTTTCAACAACATGACCAACATAACAGATGCGATGAAAGACAGAGCCAAGCCTTTGATGGAGCAGTGGGGGATACTTATAGACGGTATAGAGATACTGCACGTGAAGCTGCCAGACACGCTGGTAAGCGCATTGTACCAGCCAGTGACAGAGGAGCAGAAGGCTATTGCCGCCAGGTTCCAGGCAGAAGCCACTAGGGTGACGACAGAGGTACTGGGCGATGCAGCCAGAAGATTGAACCCGAACGCTCTAACCTACCTGTACTTGAAGGCTTTGGAGAAGGTTGCTGGTGCGGACAACTCCAAGGTATTGCTGCCCATGTCATTCCCAAGCGTGATGGGCGGGCTGGGCAC
>CAYJRO010000133.1:0-3140 GCA_964372425.1 uncultured archaeon | reverse complement strand
CGCTCCAAACAGTTGAAATATTGACAACTTGCCCCCGTAAACCTTGTAAGAAGAGTTGTCCTGCGCGCTTTCCCAGAATGGCGGGTCAAGAATAGCAAGCATTGAAGGAAATATGTAGAACGACACCAGTATGAAAACCGCAAAAATAAAAATTAAAGAGTTTGAAAGCCGATTTTGTGCCGGTATCCGCAATCATAATTGATCCAACCTAAGCTTTCCTAAAGTTTATCCTGAGCAAGCCTTCATAATCGCCATTTTCGGCATCCTGAGGCACGGTTACGCTGACCCTTACAGTCCTGTTCTCATTGGGCTGCATCCAAAAGCCATTTACATCAACGTAAGCCCATCTGGTCAAATTGCCCAGAGTTTGCATATCAACTTTAAGGGGTATGTTAAAACTGTTGGACAAAGTAACTTCTCTGAATGCGGTGCCCCCTGGAAGTGTAGTACCAAGGAACAGAGCTGAAGTATCTACATTGAAACCCACATGGTCGCCCACCGTCAGGTACATGCCAATCTCCTTGTAGTCCACTATGGTAAAGTAGTCGTAAGCGATTTTCGTCGCAGCTATTGAAAGCGCGACAGTCAAAGCCAAAATCATCGCAACCTTGTCAATCTTCACGGCAATCTACACCTTTGATTTCATCCTTATGATATAAACTACAACCAAAACAACAGCGGCAACGGCCGACACAACAGCTATCAGCCATATAGGTATGTTAAATCCCGAATTGGCCGCCGATTCTTCCACTATCTCCACGTCTATAATCTTCTCGCTCGTTTTGCCTGCATAATTAAGGACAACCTTGACCTGATAGGTGCCAGTGGCTAGTCCGGCGGCGTCCCAGAACGCGTTCATCTCAGCATTTCCGTTGCCGGGAACATCAACAGACTCGCTCTTGGCTTTTGCTATCTGCTGGCTCGTCTTGTCGAAGAAGAAAAGATCCGCGAAGACGGCCTTTATCTCGTCGTTCCACATGCTCTCGACCTTTATTGTAAACTTTGCTATGGTGTCTTTCTTTATCTTTCCCACTATAACATCCAAAATGTTCACAATCAGGCCACCGACATTGAAGCTAGTGTCTGCTGTAGCGGTGTTCTCGTCATAGTTCACAGTAGCCTTTGCCGTGTATGCTCCTGCTTGGACGCCTGTAGTGTCCCACTTGGCCGTCAGCCTGCCCGATGATTTGGGAACGACTGTAATGCTGTTTGTCTGTACAGTGGCAATTTTGGCACCGCCGGCAGAAAACATGTCTATCCGGCCGCTTGCTGTGAAATCTTGTGTGCCGAGGTTCTGCACATCCAATGCAAATTCGACAGTCTCGCCCGATTTCACATTGCCTGCGCTCAGAGAAACCTTGGCATATTTGCCCGGATAAGGCACCTTGACCCACAGTTGCATCTCCACTCCAGTCCTGGCACCCACCTGCGCGCCTCCGCCGCTCGTTTCAGGGTAAGATTCCAGGGCTCCTATCCTGTTGTCATGCGTCCCTGGCTCCAGCGTTGCAGGAAGCTTCAAATCATAATAGAAAGTCTTGCTCTCCCCAGATGCAAGTACAGTCTTCGTTTCAACTAGTGTTATGTATTGCTGGAGGTCGCCCTTCACGTAAAGCTCCACATCCATCTGCGAGCCGGCGTTGTTTGTGACATCAAAACTCATTGTCTTCTGGAGGTTCGGCTCGAAGTCTATGATGGCCCTGGCAGGGCTTATGCCTATCGCAATTGCACCGCTTGCCAACAACACCAAAAACAGCATTGAAATCGGTGGCAACAGCAAATGTCTATGGTTCATTCTACTCAATAAAATATTTGTAAATAGCTGAAATTAAAGAAAATCTTAGGCTTGTGTAGCCGTGAAAGTGACTGTGGACGACTTGGCTCCTGACGACTCGTCATTGGGGACAGTTATGAATATGTGGGCGTTCACCGCATCCTTCGCGTCAGTGTAATTCAATCTTGTAGCTATGCCGGCTGGTGCCACACCTCCTCCTACAATCGTGGCGTTCGGCATGTTCGTTATAGCCAGCAAATCCGATGCAGCAGGAACAGCACTGGTCTCGTTGACCGTGGAGTTGACCCTGAAGAAAGTAGAAGGGTTCTGGGCTCCAGTTCCCACCCACAAATTAGTGGCATAAACAGTGACATTGACATCCACCGTCCCGTCATTCTGCAGCAGGAATGGTCCTGGATTAAAAGTCTGGGTCGTGTTCTTAAGCTCGTTGTTGGCGACCGAGCCGAAGCCCACAGTGCTCACAGGAAGTGATATTGCAGTGGCCGAGGATACTGTAGCACTTGTAGTGCCTGTCACTTGGCCTGTTATGCTGAACCTAGACAAACCACCAGGAGCCGCAAATAACCCGAAGTTCATGTAAAGGCTGCCTATTGAAAGCACTATAGAAACCAAGACCAATAATGCCAATACGTTGTTGCTTACCATTTTGTTTACCAACCTTACGTAATTATTTTTTAATTTAAAGTTTTTATACTTGCATGTTCTAGGCTTGTGTAGCTGTGAAAGTGACTGTGGACGACTTGGCTCCGGCCGACTCGTCATTGGGGACAGTTATGAATATGTGGGCGTTCACCGCATCCTTCGCGTCAGTGTAATTCAATCTTGTAGCTATGCCGGCTGGTGCCACACCTCCTCCTACAATCGTGGCGTTCGGCATGTTCGTTATAGCCAGCAAATCCGATGCAGCAGGAACAGCACTGGTCTCGTTGACCGTGGAGTTGACCCTGAAGAAAGTAGAAGGGTTCTGGGCTCCAGTTCCCACCCACAAATTAGTGGCATAAACAGTGACATTGACATCCACCGTCCCGTCATTCTGCAGCAGGAATGGTCCTGGATTAAAAGTCTGGGTCGTGTTCTTAAGCTCGTTGTTGGCGACCGAGCCGAAGCCCACAGTGCTCACAGGAAGTGATATTGCCGCCGACGCAGATACTGTAGCACTTGTAGTGCCTGCGACTTGGCCTGTTATGCTGGAACTGTCGCTTGATGGAACTGCAAAGAACCCGAAGTTCATGTAAAGGCTGCCTATTGAAAGCACTATCGAAACCATAACCAACAGTGCCAATACGTTGTTGCTTACCATCTTATCTACCATTAGGCGATACTACCAGGCTCACTTCCCCGGTTGTCT
>CAYJRO010000132.1:0-3165 GCA_964372425.1 uncultured archaeon | reverse complement strand
ATGGCGTCCACTATCTTGTCGACATCGTCCACCAGCAGGTCCACCTCGTTGTCGTTGACCAGCCTGTAATAAGAGCTTCTCGCATCCCGTTTGGGGTTTCTGGGACCGGAAATATCTTCGACATTGCTTTCATAGCTTCCTATCTCATGGTAATACTTTGATGCGGCCCTCAGTATATTGGCCTGTGTGGGCGCCTCTCTGTCATACTCTATCATACCAGGGTTGTCTATAACATGTTTCAGCGCCTTTAGCTTCAGCCTCCAGTCCAGCCACCTGTTCAGTCTGGCATAGTTGTTGGCCTGAAGGTCGTTCAGCGCAGTCCTTGCAATAGGATACATGCGCCTGTCCACATCTGTTTTGACATATCCATTGTCGTTAATCAAGTCCAGGCACATCAGCTGGTATTCCACGGGTCTCATCTGAGTCGGGCTTTGGCCGTTCACTTTTACAGAAATCTTAATGTCGGGGTTCATATAATATTTTCTGGACATTAGCCTCCCGGCGTTTACAGCAAAGCCGCTTATGGTTATTTTAGGCAGTTTTCCGTCCTCGTACAAGTCCAGCATCTTCGAAGTCATCCAGTATTTGAGGGCTATTGTGCGGTCTGACATGTTGCCGTCACCGGATATGTCATGCAGCCTTGAAAACTTTTCAGAATGGCCTTCGTCTCTCATGTTGAATATAGGTCTATCATTCCCAGTGGTTCCGCTACCAGCTTCTGTGCCTGTGAATTCGATCCTCGGCCACAATATGTATACGCTCTCCCATTCGTTGTTTCCAGAACGAGAGCTTGGTATAAGAACGTCCCCGGCTCCCGAATAGATATTCCTTGTCACTAGGTGCGTCAGCCAATACTTGTAGTCCCCCAGCCTCAGCGAACCGAAAGCATCTTTGTCCATCATGTAATTTTGATGATAGCCTCTAGAATTGCCGTCGTAGCTGAAAGCGTCTTTGAAGACGCCTACTATCTTGCCGCTCCTGTCCTCGTATACTTCCCTGCCATAGTCGGCCATACCCTCCATGGCTTTTTTATAAGTCAGAAGGTCTATTACGTTGGTTGTCTCAGGAGTGCACAGCTCAAGCAACGAACCCATGTCAAGATATACATGTCCCTGATTCTTCACGAACCAGCCATTAAAATGAGACGAGCTGGAAACACCGTTGAATTCTTCCCTGATGATTTCAATTATTTCATTTGTAACATTGCCCCGCGTCTGCGGATCGTACGTCGCTAACTCTGTCTCAGAACCAAGTATCCTTGGCGGCTTCTCGGGCATGTAAATCACTGATAGCCCAGTACCTGCTCTCTTGGATTGCCTGCATAGTCGCTTGTAGAAGCTTCATGTCTAACCATATTTTTGTTTAAAACTTCTATGAAGTTTTCTGCTTTCAGGCCCGTTGGCGCATCTCCACCGCTTTCTTGGTGCTTTATCTTTTGCCTCGCATAGGCCTTCTTTGCGCCCACGACTACCTGTCTCCATATGTCACCTGATATAAAGTCCCTGTACCGTGTATTTGTCACACGGTCTATGTTATCCCTAACGTAATTGTTCTCGGCATATACAACCTCAAGTAGGCTGGTGATAATGCTGTCTCTTGCAGCCTCGCGGCTCCCATATCTGGCCACATATTCGGCGTCTATGGGCACGCTTGAATTCAAATAAATTTTCAATATTTCCGTGGAAGCCCCCCTGTCGGGCCTCTTTATATCTATCTTGTGCTCGAACCTTCCTGGCCTCAGCAAAGCATCGTCAACGACGTTTATCATATTGGTGGCACCCATGACGTAAACGTTTTCCCTTTTATACAAGCCGTCCATAAGGGTGTTGAGCTGCGACACCATGCTCATCTTGACACCGGATGTGTCGTTGAATCCTCTTAGGGTAAACATTGATTCCAGTTCATCGAAAAATATTATAGAAGCCTTTCCAGTTTCCTTGGCTTTGTCTTCCGCACTGTCGAATATCTCTCTGAGCATCCCCTCGCTAGCACCTACCCATTTGCTCAGAAGCTCCGGGCCTTTTATGTGGAAGAAATGCGCATCCAGCTCTGTGGCAACAGCCTCCGCCAACAACGTCTTTCCGCAGCCAGGCGGACCGTGCAGAATAACAGCACTCCTTTTTGGGAGCTCTAATTCATCGTACAGCTGCGCATGTTTTATCGGGTATTCGAACGATTCTCTCAGCGTATCGATGGCATCGCTCAGGCCGCCTATTTTATCGAAGTGAACATTGGGCTTTTTCCCTAAAAGATATCTGTCAGCCTCATCATGCTCGCTTATGCCTACTATCGTATGCATACTTTCATAATAATGGACTTCATACCCGACTTTCAGCTTCAGGTCGGCTGGGACGCGATCCTTTTTGACATATACAGTCTCATCCATGCCAGACAGCTTAAGCCGGTAGCCATTCTCGTCCCTGAAGACAATCTTTCCTACTTTGGGGTTAGCAAATCTTTTCATGGTTTTAACTATAGCATAAGTCTGCGGATGAATAGCCACATACTGGCCGACCTCCAGATCCTCTAGCTTGACTAGACCAGGACTCACCTCCATCGGTTCGTTTCCTCTTGCAATAATTACAGTGCCTTCTTCGGGATTTTTTTCAAGAATATAGCCTGTTAGGAGCGGTGGCTGTTTGATTTTGTTGAACTTTTCCTCGTACGCCTTGTTTTTCGTTTCAAGCTCTTCCTTTTCCTGCTCGTATTTCGTTTTCTCTCTTTCGAGTTTGCGCTCTAATTCCTGTAATTTTCTTTCAAGCTCCTCTTTAGAAGCGCTTGCTTCTGTAAGCCTGACCTCTTGCAACTGGTACCTGTCCCTTAATCTTTCCAAAGAATTTTCGGCCCTTTCTCTCTTTGACCTTTCCCTTCTCAACTCTTCGTTTTCTTGATTTTCTTCATTGTTTTCTGGCTGGGGCATTAAAAACAACTTATTATTAATTTCGTGGGAGTATATTTATAGTTTGCTATTCAGACATTAGGTACGATAATCGAACTAAAAATATAAATACTTACGATACCAGTATAGATTAATATGGATTTCGTACTTGACGAAAAGAACAGGAAAATCCTGGAAATACTCAAAGGCAATGGCTGGGAAAGTTTCACAGAGATGGCAAGTATCTTGAACATTTCTGCGGGCGCTATACGAAAAAGGGTAAAGTC
>CAYJRO010000131.1:0-3196 GCA_964372425.1 uncultured archaeon | reverse complement strand
AGAAGATAGAGATAACGCAGATAACACTGGAGGAGGACGCTTGCGCCATAGTCGGCGAGGAGGACGGTAAAGTTACTTACAGGCTGAACAGGCTTGGCATACCTTTGATAGAAATCGACACTGGCATACTTGAGGGATTCGCGCCGGAGGAGGTGCAGGAAATGGCTTACACGATAGGATTGATAGCAAAGTCCACCGGCAGGATTAGGCGGGGCATTGGCACCATCAGGCAGGACGTGAACGTTAGCGTAAGGGGCGGCGACAGGGTGGAGGTAAAGGGCGTTCAGGAGCTCGGCATACTGGCAAAAGTTATAGAACTGGAGGCGCAGAGGCAGCTCGAACTGATAGGAAACGGCAAGAAGGTTGAAAGGGAGACAAGGGCTGCAAACGATGATGGGACTACTGTTTTTACAAGGCCTTTGCCTGGCGCCGCCAGAATGTATCCCGAGACAGACATCCCTCCTGTTATTATTGATGAAAAATATTTAGAGAAGTTAAAGAAGAGTTTACCCGAGCCGTGGGACAAGAAACTGGAGAGGTTCAAGAGCAAGCTAAAGCTGTCGGAGCTGCTGGCAAAGGAAATCATAAGGTCAGACTACCTGAGCCTGTTTGAAAATATAGTAAAAAATAAAAAAATCGAACCTACAATAGTAGCCAACTTCTTCACATCTACTCTGAAAGATTTGGTAAGAAGAGGTCAAGTGAACCTGGATAATTTAAGCGATGGGGTTTTTGCCGAGATTTTCAATCATCTGGAAAAAGGTAAGTTGATGAAAGAATCGCTGCCTGATGTCGCAGCACATGTGTCCAGCCATCCGAAATCAAGCGTAGAAAAAGCGCTGGAGAGCTTGGGAATAAAACCTGTCAGCATGGAGGAGATAGGCAAAGCCATAGACGATATCATAAGGACCGAAAAGGATGACGGAAGGGTTATGAACATGCTCATGGGCAAGTACAGGGGAAAGGTTGACCCGAAAAAGCTGATGGAAGAGATAGGAAAAAAGCTGAAAACTTAAATACTTGAATTTATAAAAAGTAGATTTACATGACAGAAGACCGTAATCCAAACAGTCGACTTGTTCCGATGGAATATATTGAGAGGAGTGTTACGGTCGAGGACAGGAAAACAACTTATCTGGATGAACTGGAATATAGTGCTTTGCAGGAGATAACACGCCTTTATGACAGCACTCCTGAACAGGAGTATAGCGATGGGCGGGTTGGTATAGAGAACGGCAGGGTTGTCATGCTTAATCTCGCATTCACTTCGAAACTTAGCACGAGACCCGAGGTTTTGGATAACCTGCGCTACTTTGAAAAGCTCGAGTACTTGAACCTGAACCATTGCCACGTACGCAGACTGCCGGGATGCCTGGGGGAGCTCATAGATTTGACGTATCTGCACCTCGATTGCAACTATCTGACCAGCCTTCCCTATATGGGCAAATTGACCAGCCTGCGCACACTGGACATCAGCCTAAATTATTTGACAGAACTGCCCGGTGGCATAGAAAACGCGCCGCTGACAAGACTTCTGCTGATGGGCAACCCTTTAAGCTGGAGGGAGAAGAGAAGGGCCGCCAAACTGTTCCGCAAAGCCTTGGTTTTCGGCTTCAAATAATTTGAAGTTTGGCTTCTAATCAAACACGTCTTCAAGCAGACCTTCGAAAAACGACTTTTCCTCGTCCAAGCTTCTGGGCTGCAAATCATCCATCAGTTCAAAACCTCGTGCTGCCAACACTTCCGAGACGAGCTTCTTGCCCTCATCGAAATCCGGCGGCACTGTGAGATGTTTGATGGGATTGTTGACGTCATGCTCTGTGTGAGCGCTCATCATGTAAACTTCCTTGCCTCCAATCTCGCCGTACTTCCAGAACCTTGCGTGCACCCTCTTGTCGGCTATTTCACCGCCGTCCTCTTCCTGGTAGGATTTTGCGATTGTTATGTCCTCTCCCCTGTACTGCTCGACTATCCTGCCGTCCTTGCCGCCGAAAAGTATCTCGTAGAACATGCTGTCATCCAAAGGTAGCCTGTAGACGTCGACGTTGTATTCTATTTTCCTGAAGCAGTCCACTATGTCGGGCAGGTCTCCTATGACATATGCGGAAATAGGGTCCTTGCCGCTGTTTTTTGTCCTGAGGCTCCTTTTCAGCATCCTGAAATACTTCTGGAGCGCCCAAGGAATGGTCCTGCCTGCCATGCCATCTCCAATTAACATTTGTACGGAAAGGTTTGTAAAGGTTTACTTTATGGCAATTTAATCAAGATTTATGAGGGAGTTCATCCTGAGGGCTTCAAAAACTGTCACGAATCCCGCCTACATCAATTTCAATGACCTGCCGGGAGCTGGAAGGCTGGATCTAGTCTGCAGGTGCGTGACGAATGCATTGTTCATCTCGAACGACATGCGGAGGGACACTGTCATACATGCGGTGCTGGAAGGCCCCAACTATCCGCCAAGGACTGTCAGCTTCGACGGCAAGACTCTAAGAAACCTGGCTCCGGATGAGAGAAACTGTGCTTCGCACATCAAGATAGCTTTGGAGAAGGGGGCTGACCTGAAACTGGGAGAAAGCAGAAATGTGTCGCCTGGCATAACTGTAAGTAAGAAGGCTTTTGAAAGTTGGATTAAAGAGAAGAGCAAGACCGGCCAGCTGGTCTACCTTCATCCCGAGGGGGTTGACATCAGGGAGTTTCAGTTCAAAGAGAATGTTGCATTTGTGTGCGGGGACCATGTGGGATTGGAAAGGGCCACCGAAAGGCTGTTGAAAAGACTTGGGGCAGAAAGGGTGAGCCTAGCACCAGCATACTATCTTGCATCGCAATGCATAACCATATGCCACAATGAGCTTGACAGGAAAATTAATTTGAAAGCGGGTTTTTAGCAAACAATTCCTTTGCATTGTAATAGAAATAGGGCATGAACATGCCTTTTATGTAAACGTCCCTCTTGCTTGCCTTCCAGCTCTCTTCAAGCATCTCCCTGACAAGCCTGGTGGTAAAAGATTTGTACTTGTCTTTCAGGCTGCTTAGTTTAGAATCAACTTCATGGACAATCCTGCTTATGTCGCCCTCGCTCTCTAATCTCCTGTAGTGGGGCATATTGTCCCATATCTTGGAAAGGTATCTTATAGACCTTATCGTCCTGCTAAAGCACGTCAGGGGGTTGTAGCTGTAGGGGAACTTGTATTCCCTT
>CAYJRO010000130.1:0-3233 GCA_964372425.1 uncultured archaeon | reverse complement strand
GACCACATTTTTCAGATGGTAAAACCTCGACAGCCCCGTCCTGGGATATTCTTCTTCCGGCTGGTTCCAAAATTCTGCATGGCTAGACTTTAATATGATTCAGTCTGGTCATCAAAACCTTAGTAATCCGGTTTTTTTCAGCGACCTTGTAGAAAGGACAAACCAGCCTTATTACGTCTACGATATGGTATCAGAGATATACGGGTTGTCTCCGACGAAGCCTGTGGTGAACGCCGAGGCTCTGTACGAAAAGCCCCTAAGAGACACCGATTATGCAATGAGAAACGATGCCTACTTGTCTGTATTTTCCGGCGCTCTCGGACACACGTATGGTACGGGGGCTGTTTACGGATTCAAAAGTGCGCAAGAACCATGCCCGTCAGATTATGAACAAGGTCTTTGTCATGAATGGAAGGTTGCCATGGACTATCCAGGCGCATTCGATATGAAACATCTCAAAGAATTGATGCTATCCAGACCATTCTTCACAAGGATACCTGACCAGTCTGTCATATCAAGCTCGCAGGGCAGCAGCTACGATCGCACCCAGGCCGCAAGGTCATCTGATGGAAGTTACTCTTTGGTATATCTGACAACAGGCGACTCAGTCACAGCCGACATGTCCAAAATATCCGGCACAGTCAAGGCCTGGTGGTATAATCCGAGGGACGGGACTTCGACTCTTATAGGAGAGTTTGCCAACACTGGCTCAAGGTCTTTCACGCCGCCTTCCTCTGGATACGGCAACGACTGGATTCTGGTTTTGGACGACAAGAGCAAGGGATTCTGTGCTCCTGGAACCTGTAATGTAGGTAGTTGATTATGAAACAGATGAACAAAATCATAATGGGAAAGGGCATGTGGACAAAATCTTTGCTGATTTTAACAATAGTCTTGCTGTCACTATCGTTTTTATCATCCGACTCGCTGGCATTGAAAGTCAGCTCCAATGGACGATTCCTTATAAAGGACGACGGCACGCCTTTCTTCTGGCTGGCAGACACTGCCTGGAGGATATGCAAGCTGACCAATGCCGAGATTGACCAGTATCTGACAGATGCCGCCAGCAAGGGGTTCACTGTTATCCAGGGTCCGAACATGAACGAGCCTGCGTCGGATGGCGTTGGCTGCGATTCCCACACCAGTAGCTACTCCAAGATGTTTTACATAGCAGACAAGGCAAAACAGCTCGGGCTCCATATCGCGTTTGTCGTGCAGTGGGCGGGGGCTTGGGCGCAACAGTATCCTGGCGCAAGCAATTCCGCAGGCGCATACAGCTTCGCCTTCAATCTTGCGCAGCAGTTTGCCACTTATGACAACATAATCTGGATAGCGTCGGGGGAATATCATCTTGTAGAAGATGACTACAGCGGAACCGACTGCAAGACTTTCCAGACAGGCGACTGGCAGACGTTCTTCAACGAGGTCATGCGGGGGCTGACAGACGGCTCCGGAGGCAATGCTCTGGTGACAATTCATCCTGGCTGTATCACCAACTGGAACGGCGGTGTTGACACAGGCGGCGGCTGGCCATCCTCTTCATTGCACTTCCAGAGCTCTTCATGGTTGGACTTCAACATGATTCAGACCAACCACTGGGACAAATACCACAACTTTAACTACGACCGCGTGAAGGGCGATTGGGACATGGCTCCTGTAAGGCCGACGCTTGATGCTGAGCCATGGTATCAAGGCTGTTACAACAAAGCTACTGATTGGGACACGAGAAGAATGGCGTATGTCGACCTGTTTGCAGGAGGCTTTGGCCACGCGTATGGACATGACAGCATATGGTTCTTCAGCAAGCTTGGGTTTGAGGCGTGTCCTGGCACACAAAATTGGTACGATGCCCTGAATGAACCTGGAAGGGTGCAGATGAGGCATGTGCGCAGCTTGATGGAATCCAGGCCGATGCTTACAAGGATACCTGACCAGACTGTAATAACTTCCTCGCAGGGAAACCACTATCCTGACAAGAATCGTGTGCAGGTTACACGTAGCTCGGACGGCAGCTATGCCATGTTATATTTGTCATCCGGCGGCAGCGTGACAGTCGACATGTCCAAGCTGTCAGGAACAGCCAAGGCATGGTGGTACAACCCGAGGGACGGCACGTCCTCAGCGGCGGGCGACAATCTTGTCAACAGCGGTACAAAGCAGTTTACTTCTACAACCAGCGGTGCAGGCAACGACTGGATTCTGGTTTTGGACGACAAGAGCAAGAATTTCTGCGCTCCTGGGACATGTGTTGACGGCGGCACAGTGACACCTCCGGCAACATGCTCCGCCCTAACCTATCCTTCGAACACATGGCAGAGAGTATGGTATGACCAGACGCTTGCAGGCTGCCTCGGCAACGGACCGGACGAGACAATCCTGCAGTTTGACAACAGCTGGGATGTTGGTGTAGTAGCATGGGGCAGGAGTGATAATATTGGCTTCACCTCAAGCAGGACTATCAACATAGCTGCTGCAGGCGACTATACGTTTTCTGTAGGCAGCGACGATGGTGTGAAGGTCTGGATTGATAACGTATTGGTTTTGGACAAGTGGATAGACAGGCCGTATAAAGTTGATACTTTTCCCAGGAATCTTGCAGCTGGAAGCCACCAGGTGAGGATAGACTGGTATGAGAACGGCGGCGGAGCCAGGGCGAGTTTCAGCTACAGCGCATCCCCACCGCCTTCCGCAGGCGCACTCAGAATCCTCTCCTCCAACCCGCGCTACTTCACCGACGGAAGCGGGAAGGCCATCTACCTCACGGGCTCGCACACATGGGGCAACCTGCAGGATTACGGAGAGACCAATCCTCCGCCCGTATTCGATTATACGGCGTATCTTAACTTTATGAATAGTTACAACCACAACTTTATGCGAATGTGGGAATGGGAAAGCCCGCATGCCGCTTACGCCCCCGGTGGCGTCGACAACTACTATTCAACTCCAATGCATTACAAGCGCACAGGCCCGGGCACGGCAGCTGACGGCGGGTTGAAATTCGACGTCAACCAGCTGGACCAAGCGTATTTCGACAGGCTTAGGTCAAGGGTCATCGCTGCACGAGACCGCGGAATCTATGTCTCAATCATGCTGTTTGAGGGATGGTCTGTGTGGAATAAGATGGCCGGCCGTCAAGTGTGGGCTTATCATCCCTTAAACATCAACAACAACATCAACGGCATCAGCGGCGACCCCGGCGCCACATCCACCGGTACCGACTCGCCCGTAAGGCG
>CAYJRO010000129.1:1563-3235 GCA_964372425.1 uncultured archaeon | reverse complement strand
TGAATAAAAACGGCACCACGGGGGAGTTCATAAAAACTGAGACTGTAAATGGCGCGCGGGTCACATGGAATATAGTCAAGGGCGGAACCCAGAAAGCCAATATAGGACTAGGAAGCGGCGGGAACATCTTTTCTGGCGCACTGGCCGATTCGTTGAATATCAGGGCCGAAAATGCGCTGCATCTGGGGGCTGGCGGGGACAACATTGCTCAAACTATCACAACGACGGGCAATGTCGGCATAGGGACTATAGCGCCAACGAGCCCGCTTTTCATCAGCTCCTCCACTTTGCCGCAGCTGGCTATAAACTCCACAACGACGACGGCTCAGTTCGTGCTCAGGACCGGCAACGCCGTAAGGGGCAACATAACCGCCACCGACGCTGGCAACGTGTTTGTGTCGGCTGGCAATGACATAATAATCGAGGTGTAGAAATGGCAGAATATTTACAATCGTGTGATAACTGGTCGGATGGCACGGCTTCAACTGCCGGTCCATTGATTACGAAAAACAGTAACGAATTACGAAAAACGGTTTGCTTGGAGCTAAGTTTGAAAAATCGAACGTATGTTCGAAAAATCGAAAGGTATTTAAATCTAGACCGCCATGTAAAACATATGATAGAGGGCATCTTAGACTCAAAAACAAAGGCTAGGATAGCAAAGCTTTTAGTGGAATCGGGGGAGACGTTGCAGGTCTCCGATGTAGCCAGGAGGCTTGGCATCTCCAAGTCTAGAGCCAGCGAGTGCCTGAGGGATTTGGCAGGTAAAGGCGTACTGGAAAGCAGGTCTGTCGGCAGGAGCGTTGTGTATAACATGTCATCGTCGGATTTGGCAAAAGCGGTTTCTTCGTCTTTGACGCAGGAAAGGCGCCTGCTTTCTGAAATAGAAATGCGTACTGTATCCAAGGTGAAAGTGCTGGGGCCTGTGAGCTTCGCTCTGTTCGGATCTGTTGCTTTGAGGGGCCTGAGATTTGGCAGCGACATAGACTTCATACTTCTGCACGAGGGCGACATAGACAGATGGGAAGTCGCCAAGGTAGGTAGCGATCTTACTCAAAGGTTCGGTTTCAAGGTTTCTATATTGATCATGAGTGTGGGGGAGTTCAGGAGGAAAGCCAGGATAGGCGAGGAGTTCGTCTTGAACGTGATGGCTGATTGCAAACTTTTGTTGGGCAAGAATCTGGAGGACGTGGTATGGCAAGAGAAGTGATGAAGAGAGAGGGCATTAAATTCCTGAAGAAAGCTGAGGAGTTCTATGAAGCAGCTATGCGTGAATATCAGGACGGAAGGTACAATGCTTCCATATTGGCCGCGTCACAGTCCATAATAATGTCTAATGATGCGCTTTGCATTTTCAAAATTGGCATCAGAGCCAGCAAGGACCACAGGGAAGCCGAGGAGCTGCATGTCAGGGCGTGCGCCGGCAAGGAAAACAAAAAGGACATAGTCTCGTACGCCTTGGACAGGAGGAGCGAATACGCCTATACGGAAAGCAGCGGGAGCGCCAAGGAGGCTAATTTGCTGCTGTTGAAGACTAGGAGGTTTTTGGGTTGGGTGAAGGAGAGGATTGGTTGAATGGGTAGAAGAAAAATTGAATATATAATCGGGAAAATAAGGAAGTTCAAGAAGATTGCTGACATCGAGAAGATAATACTCTTCGGCTCGTATGCCG
>CAYJRO010000129.1:0-1553 GCA_964372425.1 uncultured archaeon | reverse complement strand
CGTACCGGTGGACTTTGTGCCGTTCACCCCGGAAGAGTTCGAGAGGGATAGCAAGAAGGTGTCGATTGTCAGCGGGGCTTTGAGGGAGGGCGTCGAGATATGAACAGCAATGAAAGAAAAGCCGGTGCAAAAATCCGGGAGGAGGGCGGCGAAGATGACAAAGCCGTCCTGAACAGCAAGGAAATGCTGAGAAGGATGAAGAGGATCATAATACCTGTCTTGAAACGCAACGGGGTAGTGAAGGCGGGGCTGTTCGGCTCGTTTGTCAGGGGCGAGGCCAGTAAGACAAGCGATGTCGACATACTGATCGAGTTCAAGGGAAGGAAGAGCCTACTGGACTTGGTAGGCCTGAAGATTGATCTGGAAGAGAGGCTTGGCAGGGGGGTGGACCTAGTGGAATACTCGGTCATCAACAGGCTCATAAGGGACAAGGTGCTGGAAGAGGAGGCTAGGATACTATGAACAGGGATGTTAGGCTTTATTTGAATGACATGTTGGAATGCATAGAAAAGATAGAAGAGTACATGAAAAACGTCACGGAAGATGAATTTTCGGGGAACGCCCAGCTTCGGGATGCCGTGATGAGGAGACTGGAAATCATAGGCGAGGCCGCCAAGAACATGCCCGCTTCCATCAGAAACAAGTATCCGGAAGTGGAATGGAAAAAGGTTGCCGGCATGAGGGACGTATTGATTCACGTTAATTTTGACGAAGTTCTTGAACGCATCTGGATTGTAGTCAAGAAGGAATTGCCTGAACTGAAAGAAAAGGTCAGGAAGGCTCTAGAGAGGGAAGGAAAATGAGATACAATATTATTTTTACTATATTGTCACTGCTTTTGTTAATACTGCCTTTTGTCGAGGCGAAGAGCTTCATCGTTAGGAACGAGAGCAGCGCCGCGCAGACCTATTTGATAGTCAACGGCACCACAGGCTGGACAGGCGTCGGCATAAACGCCCCTCTGAACACGCTACACGTATCTGGTAATTTTATTGTTAGCGGTCTGGCTAACTGTGACACGATAGATAGCACGAGCAACGGCACTCTCTTCTGCGGGAGCGATGCGCAGGCAGCCGGAGGGACTGTCACTGGCGATGGAGTGCTCGGAAGGCTTGCCATTTGGAACGGCACCAATAGTATTAATTCAAGCGGCAACCTTTTCTGGGATTTCGCCAACAGCAGGCTGGGCATAGGGACTGCAACGCCCTCGCAGAAGCTGGACGTTGCTGGCAGTATAAATGTTAGTGGTGATATAAGTGCAAATAGAAATATAAATCTCTCGGCTGGCATGGGAGCAGCCATAGTCGGCGATGCCAGCGGAATTGGTTTCATTGGCAGTGGCACATCCAATTATTTCAAGTTTTTCTCTTTCGACTTAACGGCGGGCGCAGGTATTTTCAAGGTTTCGGGAGGCAGCGGTGGCGACCGCATAGACTTGCAAGCAACAGATTTTAATGATGCGGGAAGCGGAAACGCCTTCAGAATATTGAATGCCTCAAACGCTTTCCAGAACTTTGTGATAAACAGATACGGCAACATAACATGGATGACTG
>CAYJRO010000128.1:2959-3236 GCA_964372425.1 uncultured archaeon | reverse complement strand
TACAATATTATACATATGAAGTTCGGATGGAAAGACATAGGCTTTGCCTATGTCTGCCTAAGTGGTGGCTCTCGTTACAGGATACAAGGCGAAGTTATGGATGCAGAAATTGCGATAATAGGCGGAACAGGGGTTTATGACCCGAAACTGCTTGAAAATCCAAGGGAGGTAAAAGTCCATACCCCATTCGGTCCGACCTCAGACACTATAACATTAGGTGAATATGAAGGCAGGAAAATTGCAATCCTGCCAAGGCACGGAAGAAGCCATACCATAC
>CAYJRO010000128.1:691-2949 GCA_964372425.1 uncultured archaeon | reverse complement strand
CTACCGGGCCAACATAGCTGCCCTCAAGCAGCTTGGTGTAACAAGGATAATCTCGCCCTGCGCTGTCGGCTCATTGCAGGACAACATAGAGCCCGGCGAATTTGTCCTGGTTGACCAGTTCATTGACAGGACATATGGCCGCGAGCAGAGTTTCTACGACGGCGGCAAGGTGTGCCACGTGTCTGTGGCGGAGCCGGCCTGCAGTGAACTCAGGCACATTGCCGGGTTTTCTGCAAAGAAACTGGGCATGAAATTCCACAACGAAGGAACATATGTATGCATCCAGGGCCCGCGCTTTTCAACAAGGGCCGAGTCAAGGATGTTCAGGAACCTGGGCGCCCATGTCATCGGGATGACAATGGTCCCTGAAGTCGTTTTAGCCCGCGAGGCTGAAATATGCTACCTTAGCATAGCCAGCGTAACCGACTATGACACGTTCAAGGAGCAGAGCGTCAGCATAGACCAGATACTCGGCACAATGAAGAAAAGCGAGGAGAAGGTCAAGGAGCTCATAACTTCCATCATACCCCAGATACAGCGTGAAAGGACTTGCTCTTGCAAGGACGCGCTTAAGGACGCGCTGATATGATCAAAGAGCCTTTGGCAGTTGTGACCGGCAATGAAGGCAAGTTCATGGAAATCAAGTCCGTGCTTTCTGAACTTGGAATCGGATGCTACCAGCATAAAGCCCAGCTAAATGAATTTGGTGACACGCTGGAGGAAGTGGTCAGGCACAAGGCAGAGCAGGCATGGGAGCTGGTAAAGGCGCCTTTGATCGTTGATGACACCGGCATGTTCTTCGAGGCATATAAAGACTTCCCCGGTCACCTGTCAAAGAGGGTTTTCAATTCAATCGGCTACGAAGGCCTTTTCAAGCTTTTAGAAAACAAGAGCAGAAAGGCGTATTTTAAGACATTGATTTGCTATACAAAGACAGAAAACGACTTAATGCTTTTCGAAGGCACACTGAAAGGGAAAATAACAGAAAATGTCCATGACGGCGGGCTGCCCGGATTCCCATACGACAGGATATTCATCCCGGACGGCTTTGACAAACCCTTTTCCTATATGCCATTGGCCGAGCGGACAAGAATAGACCACAGGTCAGACGCGGTCAGGAAGTTCGTGAACCATTTGATCAAGGTTTACTGAGCACATCCATTTCTGGCACAACCTTTTAAATACCCTGTGCAAATATTCTTGGGGACTAGGCTGGGGTGATTGGCGTACCCTGTAACCGCAAATCGTCAACACGGTGGAGCCGAAGCCTGAGGGCGATGCATGATAGTAGCATGGCCCGGCTTCCTGA
The DNA here is from genome assembly GCA_964372425.1 of uncultured archaeon. Classification (GTDB taxonomy): domain Archaea; phylum Aenigmatarchaeota; class Aenigmatarchaeia; order CG10238-14; family SCSR01; genus DATDXT01. The sequence goes on along the minus strand of CAYJRO010000128.1, from coordinate 1,640 downwards.
CTGAGAAGCTTTGTCCCACAGGATTGTAATTATGGTGAACCGGGTCAGGGCAGGAATGCAGCAGCCCTAAGTTATAGTTTTAATGCTTGTGGGGGAACAGAGTGGAGAATGGATGCCGGAAAACCTTGCTATTGTTTTGCACCCACCAAAGGCGCGTCCCTATATTTCTAAATAAATCAACAAGAACAAATATTTCCAAGTAAATAAAACTAAATAAATAAAAAATAAATTCGGCTGGTTAGACAAAGACTCTGTCTATGTCATGCCTTTTTTCTAGTGATAATTCTGGCTTACTTGGACTTTGACAGGTCCAGTACGACTGTGATGGTGCCTATCAAAAGGAAGATCCAGGATATGAACTCGAACAGGTATTGGCCCCACGCAGCGCCGCTGCCTACCAGCGACCAGATCCCGAAACCCGAGAACGTGGAAGCCAGCAGTGCTAAGACACCTGCTCCAGCTATCCAGTTAAACCCTTTTGATTTGGCCCTTATCTTCGTGTACTCTGCAAAGACCAGTACCAAAAAGACCACTATTACCCAATCCAATACGGATCCGAATAGTGCCATCTTTTCACCGTTCCTAGTTTGACACTGACTGCGTCAGTGTCTTACCTTGATGATGACTTTATGTCATCGGCCTTTTGGCATCCTAGTGTTCATTGGGCGGCGTTTGCCTTTAAGCCGGTTTTGCTGCCAAGTTGTAAACAGCCTTCAGAGCAACCACCAAAGCCGCAGGAACAACGAATACTGCGACATTTGTTATGATTCTCTGCAGTATTGTACCAAGCAAAGGTACCAACTGGTTTATTGAACCAAGGTTGGCTGAACCAGCTGCAATCGCTGGACTTCCTGCCATAAGTGTTCCGGTGGGGTTAGATAAAAATAATTTACCCATTGGGATGCAGATTATGGGGAGACATTTTGACGAAGCAACAATTCTAAATTTA
>CAYJRO010000128.1:0-681 GCA_964372425.1 uncultured archaeon | reverse complement strand
TTGATGAAGCCAACTACAAGACCCAATACCACCAATACAAGTGTTATCGGACCTACATAGGTGTCAGCTGCACCAACTGCGATGCCAGCGATTACGGCTACGATTACACCCAGGATGAAAGCCCAACTTCCTATCCTTTGGTCTACCATTTAAAGTCACCTTATGTTTATATTATATGCGAATCTCCGCATATAAACGTTCATTCGTCAATTGGCGTAAGCACAAATCGATGAATGGTACGCATCCCCGCCCGAAGCTAGGCAATTTAAGCAGATTTTGCCTAGTTTCCGGCAAGAATTTGTTATTGTTTGATGACAAAGGGTATATAAGCCTTTCCCCCGGAAAGCTTTATATAGAAGTTTAACTGGAATACGGGCTTCTATAGGTAAGCCTCTACAGCAGCCCCTATAAATATCAGGGCTATGCCCAGCACGAATATCTTTGCGCTGTCCACCGCCACTGTCTTGATTATAGGCGGCTTGCTTTTCCTCAGTATGGCAGCTGACAGCAGGCCGCCCGCCAGGGCAGAGCACACATAGCCCCCAATCTCAGGTATCCCATGCGGCAGGAAGCCGGCGCTTACTATTGGTATCTGCCAGGCCACCTTGGACAGCTGGCCTATATAGACCCCAAGTATGGAGGCGTTCCCGGCCAGGATGAAAACTGCCCCCGCCCCGAATA
>CAYJRO010000127.1:0-3295 GCA_964372425.1 uncultured archaeon | reverse complement strand
AGACCTGACATCGTCGTCGCAAGAAAGCACAATCTCATCAAACAGCTCCTCCAGGCCGTACATTTCAACGGCATACTTTCCCCATTCCTTTGAGTTGTTGGATATTATGCCAAGTTTGTAGCCTTTGTCTTTCAACTTTCTTGCTATATCTAGCGTGCCAGACATCTCTGTCATATACCTGTAAGGCCTTTGTTTGAAATCCTCTAGATTGCCGTCTATGCCGGCCTCTCCCAGTATACCATTCCAATACTCCTCCTCGCTTATCTCTCCAGTCCTGTATTTTGCCCAATACCTGCCTCTGGCCTCTATCAGACGCCTTGGGTCTTTGCCGAATTCTGCAGCAATGTCTAGCATCATGTACTTCTCAATGTCGCTTACAATCACGCCGCCTATGTCGAAGAAAACAGCCTTTATCATTGATATCCCGATTAAAATTCGCTTCCAAAATATTTATATTTATTAAACAGTTATTTGAAACATAAGCAATCGGAAGGTATTTAAAGATTAAATTCAAGTTTTTATTGTTGATTGCATGACCGGAGCCAATACTGCCAAAGAAAGAGAAAGGTTCGAGGCAGAGCAGAGAGACAGGATAACCAGTTTCAGAAGGCAGGGCAAAAGGCTGGAGGATTGGTGGCCGTTTGTCGCAGACGAATGCTACAGGAGCACCCAGTTCTTCAACAACTTTTACGGCACTGTTATAGAGACCATGAGAAAGCACCCTTCCTACAGTCATCTCAAAGGAGTGGACATAAACAAGGGCAAATACTACTACACCGGGGACCCGGTAAGGCTGGTCAACATGGCCACTTATCTGTTGTTTGAATTCCTGCTGCCACAGCACCAGCAAAGGCTGGACGGGTCGAAGGCTAGGGTGGTTTCCGATTTCAGATCGCCGGACATGAATCCGGAATACTTCCACAGGTTTTTTGACCTGTGCGCACTGAGGCATGAGGAGGCAGATTCTGTTTACGGCGAATTAAATGACTTCCTGAGAAGAAACCCGGCATTCGAGCATCTTGATGACGGATTTCTGAGGAACAGGCAAGAATACCAGGAAATGCCATGGCAGCAGCCTATACTGGATATGGGAAACTACGTGGTCTATGAAGCAAGAGCACCAATTCACAGAAGCATATCCCGATGAAAGACCAGACGATTTAAAAGGTACCAATCCTAAAAATTAAGCAATGGCTAAAGGTAAAGTAATATTTTTTATGATTGACGGCCTGGCGGACAAGCCTGTTGAAGGAAAGACTCCGCTGACCGAAGCAAACAAACCCAATTTAGATAAGCTTGCAAAGAACGGCGTCTGCGGGGAGCTCAAGCTTCTGCCTGAAAGCATCTATCCTGACAGCCACACTGCCAACATCTCTCTGCTTGGATACAATCACAGGAAATACAGGATAGGAAGAGGCCCGCTGGAAGCAATAGGCTCCAGTGTGAAATACAAGAACGGATGGCTGGCACTCAGGTGCAACCTTGCTACTGTAGACAAGAACCTTTTGGTAGTGGACAGGCGTGCAGGAAGGAACCTGATGCATCTAGACGAGCTCTGTAGGCATGTCAGCGGCAATCTGCATCTGGGGTCGAACTTCACGTTTGCCAGGACTCTCGGCCACAGGGCAGTCCTGGTCATAAGAACAGAGCTGAGCGACAAGATAACAAACAACGACCCGAAGAAAATCGGAGAAAGGGTCAAGCCAGTGCAGTCACTGGACAAGGAATCATTGACAAGCGCCAAGATAGTCCAGGACTTTATGGAAAGGAGCCACAAACTCTTGGAAGAACATCTTCTGAACAAGGAAAGGATTGCCAAAGGTCTGCTGCCGTTCAACTACATACTTTTCAGGGATCCCGGTAGCCATTTGGATTTCTTTCCCGACTTTTGCAAGAAGAACAAGATAGGAAAGGCGGTCTGCATAGCCGAAAACGGTGCGGTGAAGGGCACATGCATACTTGCCGGGTTCGACTATATGACTATTCCAGAGAACCATCCCGGCGGCGAGCTGGACTTCATCTTCACTGGCCTGAAGGAAGCGCTGGAGGAGCATGACCTTGTGTATGCGCATGTCAAGAAGATAGACGAGGCCGGGCACGACGGTGACTTTGAAGGGAAGAAGAAGCTTGTAGAGGAGTTAGACAAAAGGCTTGAATCACTGAAGGGCTTCGACGGAACAGTAGTAATAACTTGCGATCATATCACTTCCTGCCCGGACAAGACACACCTGCCCGGTAAAGTACCGGTTCTGGTTTACGGTAAAGGAAAGGATAAAACAGAAAAATTTGACGAGATTTCGGTCAAAAAAGGTAAGCTGAAGGATTACAGCCCTACAAGGCTCTGGAAGCTTTTACTAGATTAAAAAACTACCACCCACCCAACTTCAACCCGTCTATCCTTTCAAAATGTTTTTTGTTCCTGCTAACCAGAACTTTGCCTTCCCTGACAGCCACAGCTGCTATCATAACATCTGATTGGTCCAATGCAGTGCCATTCTGTTTCAAACGATTCATAATGCTCCCAGCTATGCGAGAGGCTACGATGTCGAATGAAAGAACAGCATCGATGTTAGAAAGGAAATTCAAGACCGCCAACAAAGAGCTTTCATCGTTTTTTCTAAACGCACCTTCGAACAGTTCAAACGTGTTTATGGAAGTGGTCTCTAATTTTGCCCCTAGATTCTTGAATTCGCGAATCTTCTGCAACCCGGCTTCACCGCCTCTTAAAAATTCTACAATGATGTCGGTGTCCAGGATTACCATTCGAACTCCCTCATCTTGGTCTTATGCCTTTCCTCCAAAATCTCTTCAAAGATTTTAGCTATTTCCTTGTCGTCCTTCCAGATGCCAGCGAATTCCATGATGTCTTTCTTCTTTTCTTTCGAGGCCAGCCTTTTAACTACAGAAGAGAATGATTCCTTCTCATTCTTGAGCCCGGCCAAATCTTCATAGGCATCGTCCGACAATGATATCACCTTCGTCATATATACATATATGCATGCATGTATATTTAAAGATTTGTGTAGAAGATTTACAGATTATCAGCATTTAAAATACGGTTTATCCGAGCCCAGCCACCCTTCTAAGAACCTCTATCTTGTCGGTCCTCTCCCATGTGAAGTCTGAGTCAGGCCTGCCAAAATGGCCGTAAACAGCAGTCTTCCTATAAATCGGCCTTCGCAAACTGAGATATCTTATGATTGAGCCGGGTCTTAGGTCAAAAGTATCGTTCACAATCTGCGTGAGCTTCTCGTCCGGCAGCTTCCCGGTGCCGAAAGTGTTCACATATACAGAA
>CAYJRO010000126.1:0-3323 GCA_964372425.1 uncultured archaeon | reverse complement strand
TCAGGCTTTTGGAAAACCTGTGCAGCTGCTTCTTGGACGCCAATATCAAAGTCACCATCAGGCCTATGCCGATTGTTATGAGAAACGGATAAGAGTCGAAATAGGAGATGGTGCCCACCAGGAACATTATGAGAAAGGCTATATCTGTAGTCGCTCCTATGGTCTTGGACTTCATGTACTGCACCACATATCCGAGCAGGGAAAATGCGCCTATGGCGGCGAACGATACAACTACAATCAGAAAGTTGCCCAGCAATGAGCTCACGTGTACAGAAAGCAGGCCGAACAGCCCCGACAGGACGAAAGTCCTTACGCCGGAAAAAATCTCTCCGCCGCCCCCGCCGGATTTCTGCCTCTCCAGACCCATTATCATGCCCAAGGCTAGGACCACCACAAGCCTCTGCAAGAACTCCAGTTCCAACAGCATCAAATTTAAATTAAAATAACCAATAACTTAAAAGTATGCCCGCGATAATAGTGAGCATTGACGGTACTGACTTTTCAGGCAAGACCACCATATCCAACCTGCTTCTGGAGCTTCTTAGGGACAGGCACAAGAGCATCGTTTTCAAGAAGACAGCTCTCCCGAGCGAACTTATAACAGGCTCCTTCACCAAGATACTCAGAAACTCTGCAGATCCGGTGTCTTCCAGATCCTTCGCCTTGGCCTACGCTCTGGACCACCTGCATCATTTTGAGACCATGATAAAGAAGGCAAGAGAATCGCGGCACAATGTAGTCATCGTACAGGAAAGGTCGCTGCTATCCTCTCTTATCTATCAGGGAATCTTGGGCGATGTGGACATTTCGTGGCTCAGGGAGATAAACAAGTACGACGACAACTATCCGGACCTGACTTTGATATTGAAGGTAAGCCTGGAAGAGATTATGAAAAGAAAGGGCTTGGAGAACAGGCAGTTCGACAAGTTCGAGGCAGACGAGCATATCAAGAGGCAGATAAAAGCTTACTATGATATGCCGAAGGATCTGGTAAAGATGTTCAACGTGGAGTACATAGATGCTAACAGGGACACTTTCAGTGTTGCCAAGAAATGTGCTGACAGAGTTGGCGTCGAGATACAGAAGATATTCAAGATTTAGCTGCGGACAAGACGGCAAAAAATAAGGGTTTAAAAAGATTACTACCTTATTTTTATTCGGGGATTAGTATGGAAGCGGACAGCGGACCAAGAAAGTATGACTTGTCAGAGCTAAGGCTGGATGCTTATGATACCATAGTGCCTCTGTGCCACTGGCTGAACCCAGACGGCAGCTTGACAGATGAGTTCAGAGGCAGGATGGACACTGCTATAGGTTTGTATTTCGAAGGAAGAGGCAAGACGTTTACTGCAAACGGCAAATACGGCCCCCGCCACCCAGACACATCTGTGACCTTGACAGAAGCCATGAAGAAACATGCTATAGAAAGAGGCGTGAATCCAGCAGACATCTTCAAAGATGAGGAGTCGTTGGACACGGTAGGAAATGCATATTTTGTAAAAAGAGATGTTGTCATTCCAAACGGCTGGAAAAGTCTGGCCGTCGTTTCAAGCGACTACCACATGCTACGAGCCGAGACGATATTCGATTTAATCTTCGGTCCAGAATACACAATTGATTATGTGGGTGTTGCTACACCATTAGGCAGCGATTTCGACACGCTGATGCACGAGCTCGACAGTCTGGGCAAATTCTTAGAAACGTTTCATGGGGTAGAACCAGGCGACGACAAAGTCATTGGCGAAAGGCTTTTCTCAAAACACCCCCTCTACAGACCTCGGACAGATGATGACGCTGGGCTTGGCTAATCCAAGTTTCAGATAAGACGACAAGACTGTATCAGATGCTGTTTACAGTGAGGTTGCCTGTGTCACCCTGCCTACATCCTATGTCTGGGCCGTTGTCCCTCAAGTATTCTAGGACACCGCGGAAATCCCACACACCGTGCTCCAAAGTAGAGGTTTCAACCAATACAAAGTAAGTACATCCACTAGCCAAGTAACCGTCAAACTGCTCTGCTCCGCACAGGTAGCGGAAATCGGGGCCGATTATGGTGTAGTAAAGCTCGGGCTTTAGCTCGATTTCCTTGACATAGCCTATTTCTGAGTATTCTGGATGGATTGCATCCTTGAACCCGTCCAATATCTGCCTCCCCGACAGAGTGTTGGCGCGTATGTCAAAAGATTTGCCTTTACAATAGCTTTCAATTATCTTCGACCCCGTCGCGTATATGTTTGAAGGAGAATTATAGTATCTGAAGGCTATCTGCTGCAATGCGACTATTCCCAAAACAGCGGCCACCAGCACAATCGTCGTGATGTATTTCTTGTCCAATTTCATTCAATCCCTCCCAACCAGTTTATGATTTCGGATGCTAGATTCTCGTGTCTGCCGTCAAAGTTGTGGTTGGCATCCCTTATGATTTTCGAATCGAATTCCTTGGATGAAGTGGCCTCTTTCAAAATCCTTATATGCTCTGCCACAGGCTTGGTTGCAAATTCCTCCCCCCTTCCAAATACAACGAACATCTTGCAATCTATTCCTTTGAACTCCTTCAGGTAAGAGTCATAGTTGAACAGCCTTGCTTCTACATTTCTCTTATCCGCGAAACTTAAAAATCTCTTGGCCGTGAAATGCTTGTGAAATCTTTCAGGCAGTGCTTCGTCCATCCTACCCTTCTTTATCATGCCCCGAGCGTACTTCACAGCTTCCCCGAACTTTCTTCCCAACCTCTTGCGTGTTATGTTGTAGTCGTCTACCGGCGCAAGCAGTATCAGGCCTTTCACCCTCTTGTCGCCAGTCTTGTAAAGATAGTAAGTAGTTTTCTGGCATCCCGTGCTGTGTCCTTGCAGGATGATATTCCTGTAGCCCATCTTATGAAGCATGTCAACCGCCCCCTTTATGTCATATTCGCATTCCTCAAATCTCTCCTTGGCAGTCCCTATGGAAAACCTTTTGCCGCCCTTTTCGAAAGCCGTGATGATGCCCATCCCCCTGTTGTTCGCAAAAAATATGTCAAACGATGTTCCCTTCAGCCGCCTAGCCAATTCCCAGCTCAAGTCCCAGGAGAAGAAATCGCCGGTCATCCCAAACACGTTTATGACCACAGACTTGTTGCCATTCCGCGATCTTACAAGCAAACCGTGTAGCTTGAGGCCATCCTTGGCACGGAATTTCAAAAGCTCGCATGCCATCCCATCCTTGCCCATTTAAAATCATCTTGTGCGGGGGAGGAGATTTGAACTCCCGAATGCACTAAGCAACTGGCACCTCAAGACAGAGGTATTGACCTGGCTATACGACCCCCTCTTGGATACTTTATA
>CAYJRO010000125.1:0-3323 GCA_964372425.1 uncultured archaeon | reverse complement strand
ATAGAAAGTGTTGGTAGAGAGGCCAATATCTCTTATAAAAGCTCCAACGAGAGCCCCATTTTCGACAGAATATCCGAATCAGCGGTGAAAAGCAAAGACGGGTTCCTATCAGCTAATGTTTGGTATGAGCAATCAGGAATAACGGTCGGCATGCAGTGGGGCAGGTATGTCAGAGAAGAAATTGTAGACGGCAAGTTACAGCACAATTCGTGGCCCGAATATGTATATGAGAAATCCGAACAAGATTTCCGCGGCATGCTAGATTTTATACAAAGACTCGGTTACAAATGACGGGCAAGAGCCCTTTAAACAGTTATTCGGGCCCGAAAACAAAGACAAGCAATAGTATAAATTAATCCCCTAACATTCTATGGAGACAACCAACACACCAATAATAGAATAAAATAAAGATGGGCGTAGCGGGAACGTCCATGACAGCATACATCCTTGGACTTTCGTCCGACCCAGCATGCAGTTTCTGAGCATCCCTGACATTACAAGTTGATAGTTCAGCGAGCCGTCGACTTGATTCTCCTTTCGGAGGCCCTCACCAAATCAACAGTTTGGATCGACTATCAGAGCCTGTAATGCTAAGCTTGTTCATTAGACTTTTATGCCTTTCGAACAAGCCCGCTACAATAATTAATTTGTACATTCCACTATATAAACTTTTAATTACGGAACAATTTACGAAACTTTTATTTAAATATAAGACAACATACAAAAATCCAGACAGACGACAGCTATATCAGTGTCACGAGATAAGAATTTTATGGAAATAATAAAGCACGGGGCAGAGGCCATTCTCTACAAGGACTCGTTCGACGGCCAGACGCTGCTGGTGAAGGAGAGAGTCAGAAAAGGCTACAGGATAACAGAAATAGACGAGAAGCTCAGGAAACTCAGGACAAGAGAAGAGGTGAAGCTCTTGACAGAAGCCAGGAAATGTGGTGTGCTGACACCGCAGATAGTACACGTGGACGACGGCAGTTTTAAGATTTTCATGGAGTTTGTGGATGGAAAAAGAGTGAAGGAGTTTCTTAACAGCGCAACAGAAAACGAGATACAAAAACTATCTTATCAGATAGGCAAATCAATAGGAAGATTGCATTCGAGAGAAATAATACACGGAGACCTGACCACCAGTAACATGCTTCTGAAAGAAGGTAAGCTATACTTCATAGACTTCGGCCTGGGAAAAATTTCCAAGAAGATAGAGGACAAGGCAGTGGACCTGAGCCTGCTTTACGAGGCACTGAGGTCTACACACTTCAAGATACTGGAGACGTGTTGGGGCGAAATTAAAAAAGGCTATAGGGAAGAGAACAGCAATTCCGAAGAGGTCTTTGAGCAGCTGAAAAAGATAGAGAAGCGCGGCAGGTATTCCAAAAGGGAAGCCTTGGAATGACTACATAAATAGTTTCGTTTTGAATATCTAATTTATGGAAGCCGATGACATCCTGATGATTCCAGGACCAACCGACTCGCCCCTCAGAATCGAAGAGGCCTTGGCCAAACGAACAGTAAACCACAGAGACGAAGAGTTCCACAAGCTGTACGAAGAAATAGTAGAGGATTTGAAAAACCACCTTTTCCTGACCAAGAATGATGTATTTCCCATACACTGCAGCGGCACCGGAGGGGTTGAAGCAGCGATATCCAGCGTAGCCGATACAAGCTACAAAGCGCTGGTGTTCAACAACGGGGAATTCGGAAACAGGATGGGCGAGATTTTCGAGTCCAAGGGAGTGGAGACGGTCAGGGCAGAGATGAATCTTGGAGACGGCGTGGACGGAAGTCTTGTAGAAAGCTATCTTCAAAGGCATCCAGATGTCAAGTATGTGGGCCTAGTTTTCAACGAGACGTCCACTGGTGTAAGAAATTCTCTAGAGGAAGTGGCAGATGTCATGAAAAACTACGAGGACAGGATTTTCATAGTAGACGCAATCTCTGCCATAGGCGGCGACCGTCTTCTCACAGACGAATACGGCATAGATTTTGTGATAGGGGCGACGCAGAAATGCCTTGCGTGCCAGCCGGTTATGGCATTGGTTTCTATCAGCGACAAGGCGTGGGAAATAATAAACGGTAGGAAGCCAAGCTCGGTCTATTTCGATTTCAAAAGAATCAAGAAGTTTTACGACCAGAAGAGAGAAACGCCATTCACGCCGCCCCTACCTTTCTACTATGCACTGCACGAAGCCCTGCGGATGCTGAAGGATGAAGGCTTGGAAAACAGGATAGCAAGGCACTATGACTGCGCCAGCTATTTGCGGCAAAAAATCACCGAAATGGGGCTGGAGCTTTTTATCCAGGATGAAAAGTTTGCGTCTAAAACCGTGACTGCAATCACGCTACCACCATTTGCAACCAGCAGACAAATAAGAGACTACATGAAGACAAACTACGGCGTGCACATAGCTGGCGGTTTTGGCAGCCTGTCCGACAAGCTAATCAGAATAGGCACGATAGGCATGGTCACCAGAGGCTATGTCGACAGGACAACAGAAGCACTGAAAGGCACGCTACAGCACTATGGCATCTTACAAGGTTAGTAGCCCCAGAAATCAAGAAACCTTTTCCAGAACCCGTTTTTCAAATCAGCTTCGTGATACGGCTTCTCTAAAATCCTGTGTGTTATCTTCCCCATGGCTCTCGCAGCCGGCGACTTTGGATACAAGTCAACCAAAGGAATCTTCCTGTGTATGCTTTTGGAAACTCCCGCATCTTCCGGTATGACACCCAGCAGAGGAACTCCAAGTATCTGCTTGATTTGTTCCAAGTCGAGCTCGTGGGAGGCACGCTTCACCCTGTTTACAACAAACCCCACGACCCTCTTGCTCTTTTTGTTAGCATGCTTTATTGTTTTCAGAGCCTCCGTGACACTCGGCAAGTCCGGATTGGTTATCACAAGGACTTCGCTCACGGATTCCAGTGCCACCATAGTCTCTTCTCCTAGGCCCGCGGCAGAATCCAGCAGGACAAAATCGAACTGCCCCAGCAGCTTAAGCACGATGCTGGAAAGCTTGCCATACCTTATGTCCTCCAAGCTGTTCACAGATATGCTGCCAGGAACAACTTTGAAACCCAGCGGATGTGGATACATTGAACGCTCCACCTTCTCCTCCCCGCGAAGAACATCATGCAGTGTCCTTGTTGTCAGATGCATACCCAGATGTATTCCTAGATTTGGCGTGGTTATGTTGGCATCCACAGCAACGGTATTATATCCCATCGTGGCCAAGGTAGCTGCCAGATTGGAAGTAAGAGTGGTCTTGCCGACGCCACCCTTTCCCGAAGTTATCAAGATGCATCTTCCCATT
>CAYJRO010000124.1:1299-3348 GCA_964372425.1 uncultured archaeon | reverse complement strand
TAAAACAGCTGTATCATAAGCATTTTTGGAGGCAAGAACAATCATATCTGTTGCGATATGTATATCATCGCCTTTTATAGCGTAGACATACTTTCCATCAATCAGTCTTTTTTGCAATCTAACTAGAACCACTCTGAGATTTGGAGTGTTTCTAAGTCTATCAAAAAACTTCTGTTGTTTTCTATATCTTTCCGGATCCATTTTCTGGTCAAGCGGTGCATTGTAGTAATGGGTCCTAACAAATACTCTATCTCTGGAAATAGCTATTGCTAGTTTGCTGAAATCGATATCGATATTATTTCCTATATTGTTTTTGAGTCCATGATAGAGATTACTACCGTCTATGAAAATCATTACTCTTTCTTGAGGCATAAAATCACAAAATATTTGTATTTAATAATAATGAGAATGAGAAGAACCCGCCGTTGCCGAAGCAAAGACGGGGAGGATATATATAGTGATTATATGGATAGGTTTATAAACTTACAAGCCCCAGAAAAAGCTATTAAACCATGGTGGATATCACCCCTTCTAACTCATGCGTCGACCGGGACTCGAACCCGGATAACAAGCTCACTTCTGAAGGAAGCGTTTACGCTCCTTTCTGCTGAAGCTCTTTATTGAAAAGAGCTTCATTGGAAGGCTTGGGTCCTGCCATTAGACTATCGACGCGCTGCCTGCGCCTTGCAGGCTATGACGGAGACTACCTATGCATTTTATATGAGTAGTCATGTCTCCTACTATTCGTTTATGTGATATTAAATAAATAACGAGAAATAGACTTTTTATTCTTTTTTGATGATGCGAACAAGGGGCTAGCCATAGCTCGACCTGAACTTGAATTTCTTGCCGCCGCCGATGTGCCTCACCCTGGGGCTGCGTGAACTGCCGTTGCCTTCCGGGAACTTACTCCTGAAGGCGGCGCTTATTATGAAAGGCGACAGTATGCTCATTATAACAAAGGATACAACAAGGACCGAATAAAGAGAATTCTCTATCCTTGCGGCCGCGAGGCTAACGATTATAAGCGTGACTTCGGATAGCGGGATTAAAGTTGAGCTGACTTTGACCGATGTGCTGTTGGAGTGGCGGAAGATTTTCATTGCAACAAAGCCCGAGAAAAACTTTGCGCCAAGCACTATTGCAAGGATTATGGAAAGGAACGGCAGAGCATTGGATATAGCGAAGACGTTCACACCTATCCCGATGGAAGCGAAGAATATTGGCACAAAGAAGCTCTCGCCGGCTTCCTTGACTTTCTTTGAAATCAGATGCGCCTGTGATGACTTGCTCATGATCATGCCTGCGATGAATATGCCGAGGAAGGTGGCGAGGTTCAGGGTCTCGGTTATGCTTGCGAGAAGGAACGCGACTAGCAGGGTGAAACCGAGCAGGGCCTCCTCTATGCCGTATTTCTGGATTGAGTTCAGGAGGGCGTTCACGAATTTGCCCAGCCTGCCCACCACCACGAAGAAGCCGACAACGATCAAGAGCGTTGTGAATATGAGCTCGATGCTGAACGTGGAGGTCTCTATGAAGTTTGCGAGCAGCGCAATGCTTACGATTGCTACTATTTCATCCACTACCTGCAGTCCGATTGCGGTCTCGCCCTCAGAGCTGTCCAGCTGCCTCAGGTCTGCAAGGGTGCGCGAGGCTATGGCGAGGCTGGAAAGGAAGACTATGGTCCCTATTATCACCGTTGTATAGAAGTCCCAGCCGAGGAAATGCCCAACTATGAAGGTGATGCCTACGGTAAGGAAAATCCTGAGTATCTCTATCCACACATAGGACTCGGCTTCGTTCTCTATCTTTCTCCAGTCAACACCCAGGCTTATCAGAAGCACAAGGAAAATCAGGCCGAGCTGGCTCACTATCTCAACAAGGTTGGAGACATTGACTATGCCTAACAAAGAAGGCCCAAGTATTATGCCTGCTATCAGTTCGCCTGCAACGATGGGCTGCTTGAGCCTGCTGAAAATTGACCCGCCAATCTTGGCCCCGAAAAGGAGCAATGCAAGGTCAAGGAGTGGTTCTGCCATTAGTCTGTCT
>CAYJRO010000124.1:0-1289 GCA_964372425.1 uncultured archaeon | reverse complement strand
TCCATTTTTCGTAAGTGTATCATAAATCGGCCGAACCCCCTCAGTTTGCTTCTCTGAAATGGTCAGAATTTTTACTTGAACGGGCGCAAGCCAGGTCGGAAAAGCGCCGGCAAAATGCTCTACGAGTATTCCGTAAAAGCGCTCCACGGATCCGAAAATGGCCCTGTGAACCATGACCGGAGGATGCATTTTACCGTCTTCGCCCACAACAACAAGCGAGCGCTTCTTGTTGGCGTTCATCAGCCTGAGCGCTGCGTCAAGGCTGTCATCTGCGTTCACTGTTATGGGGTTGGATTCCATGATGTCATCAACTGGCGAGGATTTCTGGGATTCATCAATATAATCGAACCACACTTCATCAGCTATGTTGGAGGGCAGCCTCTCCTTTATCAGCTTCATCATGTCATGCTCGCCTATTACACCAACCAGACTGCCTTCATTGTCCACAATAGCAATAAAATCAACCTTCTCGTCAAGTATTGGCTTTAGTGCTTCCTTCACAGTTGCGCCGACCTTTATCGTGAAGGCCTTCTTCATCACTTCCTTAACATGGATGTCTGTAGTCTTTTTCATAAAACGATTTCAATTTTTGTTTTGCTTATTAATTGTCCGCAACCGCTTATAAATCAGAGAAGAATTTGGAGAAAACAAAAATTAACTTAGCATTAACCGCTCGTTGCCGCTCTTTCTTATCAAATACCAGTTCATCCTGTGTCTTGTTACAGCCTTGATGAACCCGTCGAAAACGCTCAACGCCACCCATAGGCCGACTGTCATGGACGCGGCAACAACAGAAAGCGCAATCTTCTGTTTTTTCTCCTTTGATAGCGCAATTATCATGGCGAAAAGGAAGCCTGAGTTTATGGCAAGGACCTTCGAGGTCTCCAACAGGAACTTTGAGACATCAAGGGCTGCTGGAGTCCCGGTGAACCATACAACTGTCCCGGTTATCATCAGCACAACTATGAGAGGGGCTGACACGTAGCCGACAAGGGTCAGGAAAAGGAAGAATTTTTGCATGAAGCTGAACCTCCTGCCGAAAAGTATCCACTTCATATTGTCCAAGAAAGCCTTGGTGTTGCCGTAGGCCCACCTCTTCTGCTGCTTTGAAAGGCCGTCCACTGTGAAAGGCACCTCGCCAGGCACCACAACGTCCTGCAGGTAAACTGTCTTGTAGCCGTTCTTCAGCGCACGCAGTGAAAACTCGACGTCCTCTGTCATTGCCCAGTCCTTCCAGCCGCCAAGCTCCTTTAGCACGCTCTTCCACACAGCCTCGCCCGAACCGAAAA
>CAYJRO010000123.1:0-3388 GCA_964372425.1 uncultured archaeon | reverse complement strand
ATCTGACAAGGGCAGCCAGTTCGACGAGAAGGGAAATTTGAAAGACTGGTGGACTCGGGAAGACAAGGAGAAATTCAAGGAGCACTCAAAAGTACTGGTAGACCAGTACAATGACTTCGCGGTGCTGGATTCGAAAATAAACGGCGAGCTTACTCTAGGAGAGAACATAGCTGACGTGGGAGGCCTCAAGATTGCTTACAGTGCATTCAAGAAAGCATCCGAAAGCAGGCGTGTGGATGAAAACATAGACGGCTTTACTCGTGACCAGGCCTTTTTCCTAGCCTGGGCTCGCGTTTGGAGATCCAACTACGCTGATGAGATGTTGAGAAGAATGATAGTCGAGAATTTCCATTCACCAAATATGGCTCGTGTAAATGCTGTTGCTGCCAACATCCCAGAATTCTACGAAGCTTTTAATGTCCAGCCAACTGACATCTTGTACAGGCCTCCTGAGAAAAGAGCCAAGATATGGTAGTGTTTCAAACAACCTTTCTAAAGCTTATAAAATCCACAGTGCAATGTTAATTTATGGCTATAGAAAAACTGGAGCAGGAACTTGAAGACACGCATCTTGCGAAAGCAGAGCAGATGCCTTACAAGGACACCGCTAAAGAAGAAAACATGAAGGAAAACTATTCAAAAGTCGTAAAGTTCGCCACGGAAGCTAGGAAGAACTACGGCGACATAATAAAGTCTGTTCTGATTTTCGGCTCGGCTGTGAGAGGCGATGCAATCAAGACCAGCGACCTGGATGTCTGGGTGCTACTGGACGACACTGCTACAAAGTCAAGCGAGGACATCAACAAAGTCCAGGCACATCTTCACATGATGGCTTCCGAGACAAAGGAGGTCCACGTGCAGATACACACTCTCACAGCTTTCTGGCAGTCCATAAGGATGGGATCACCAGAATTCGTCAACTTCCTGAGATACGGCCTTCCTGTCTACGACACGGGTTTTATCAAGCCCGTGCAGAGGATGCTGCAGATGGGACTGATACCTCCAAGCGATGAGACCATAACCCTGAAGGCAAGGGGAGCCGAAGCAAAGTACAAGAGGATAACTTTGGACATCAAGTCGATGATTTTCGAGCTGAGATACATAATGCTTGACATAGTGCAGGCGGTCGTGATGCATTTCTACAAAGAGCAGCCCGACTACAAGAGAGCCCCGGAGTTTCTTGAGAAGCTTGTGAAAGAGGGGAAGCTGGAAAAGGAATATGTGGACAAATTCAATGAGCTGAACAAGATGTGGAAGGACATTGACCACAAGATTATCAAGGACGTCACCACCGATTATCTTGACAAGGCTCTCAAGCTGACTAAGGAGATGCTGGAAAGGATGAAGAGGCTCCTCCCAGAAAGCTTGCTTGGCGAGGAGCTTCCGGGCATGGAGGAGTAGGCAGCACTTCAGCTTGAAAAAAATCGGTCACCGAAAACTTTAAAAACCTTGGGGTTCCTATATATATGATATACAATAGCCTCCCCCGAAGCTAGAGTTTGGTGATGAATATGTGCATCAAGACGCATCTATCGGCAACTTTTGAGTCAATATTATCTGATGTAATGTCCTTAACGGTGGTCTACTGACAAAAACTTTCGACGTCATGAAAAACAAGCTAGTTCCAAAGCACGATATCATCGGCGAGAGGGAGAAGGAAGAACTGCTGGCCAAGTACGGCATATCACTAAAGCACCTGCCAAGAATATCCGTCACGGATTCTGTGGTGAAAGCGATAGGCGCCAAGCTGGGTGACGTGGTGAAGATAGTGAGGGAGGACCAGCATCTCGGAAAGACCATATACTACAGGGTCGTGGTCAAGAGGTAATAAAAATGAACGAGACATTTTCTGTATTGCTCAACTCCTTTATAAAAGACAGGGGACTTGTCAAGTTCCAGGTGGACTCTTACAATGATTTCGTGGAAAGGAAAATATACAAAATCATAAAAGAGATAGGTACCATCAAGCCGGACGTGCCGGAGCTGGGCAACTTGAAGATAAAGCTGGGCAGGGTTTCGATAGAAAGGCCGCTGGTCAAGGAGGCGGACGGCTCTTTGAGGCCGATACTGCCGCTCGAAGCAAGGATTAGGGACGTCACTTATGCATCTCCAATGTATGTCGAGATGACAACAGTGCTTAACAACATACAGAGCGACCCGAAGAACATCAACTTCGGCGATCTGCCTGTGATGCTAAAGTCCAAGATATGCCCGCTTTCCACAATGGGCAGGAAGGAGCTCACTCAGGCAGGCGAGGATCCGGACGACCCCGGGGGCTATTTCATCATAAACGGCACCGAGAGGCTGCTTGTGCTGGTGGAGGAGATAGCGCCGAACAGGATAATAGTGGGCAAGGTGAATTCCAGCAACGTAGAGGAGATAGCCAGGATACACTCCGAGAAGGAAGGGTATGTGCAAAGACATCTCATGGAAAGGAAGCTTGACGGCATAGTGACTATCAGTTTTGCAAACGTGACAAAGATACCTGTTGTCTATCTACTCAAGGCTTTGGGACTGACGAACGACAAGGAAATAATAACGGCCGTGTCGGACGACCAGGATATGCAGGAGGAGTTCTACATCAACCTGCTTGAGACGACAGCAGCCAACATGGACGAGGGTCTGGAGGAGATAGGAAAATATCTGAAGATACCGCAGCAGCAGTACAGGATAGACAGGGCCACGAAGCTTGTGGACAAGTATCTGCTTCCGCACCTGGGCCAGAACCCAGAGGACAGGCTGAAGAAAGCGCTGTTCCTGGCAAAGGCCATAGGGAAGATAATGAAACTGCATCTGGAAAAGATAGACGAGGACGACCTTGACCATTATTCCAACAAGAGGCTCAGGCTGTCGGGTGACTTGATGGAGATATTGCTAAGGTCTATAATTCTGGGCAAGTGGGGACTGGTCACCAGGGTCTCCTACAACTACAGGAAGCTGGCCAAGAGGGGGAAGATGCCGCCGCTCCAGGCAATAGTGGAGGCAAACGTGCTTACGAACCAGATAGTCTCATCGATGGCTATAGGCAGCTGGGTGGGAGGCAGGACCGGAGTATGCCAGCGTGTCGACAGGGGAAGCTACATCAAGACACTGTCGCACATGAGGAACGTTCTGTCGCCGCTTACATCCACGCAGGAGCATTTCGAGGCGCGGGAACTTCACCCGACCCATTGGGGGAAGGTGTGCACCAGCCAGACGCCCGAAGGAGCGACAATAGGATTGAGAAAGTACCTTGCAATTATGGCCGAAGTCACCAAAGGCGTGGATGAGAACACGGCCGTAAGCTTGGAGAACATGGTCAAGAAGACAGAGGGAGTCGAATGGCAGAAATATTCATAGACGGTAAATACGTGGGCAGGACCGACAGCCCGAAAAAGGTGGTCGATGG
>CAYJRO010000122.1:0-3420 GCA_964372425.1 uncultured archaeon | reverse complement strand
GGCAGAAGCAGCCTTTGAAATCTTGCACAAGGAAATGGACGAAATAAAGTCAAACGTGGAGAAGATACTCCTTATCCTAGAAAACGAGGGCGAAGTCAGGGAATCTGTTTTAGAGCAGCTGGAAGAGGCTAGGAACGCCCCGAAAGAGAAGTTCATACCCCACGAAAAGGTGAAAAAGGCATTGGTTAAATGAGTTGGGAGATTGAATGATATGACAAGGCCTTTAAGAATCTTGAATCTCTCCCTAAACATATCCAGGAAAGAGTGACCAAAGTTATTGACAGGGTCAAATGAGACCCACTTCATTTTCTTGAGCATTTTGAAAAAAGAGGGTTTTTTAAGCTCAGAATCGGCGACTACAGGGCGATTGTTCAAGTGGATTTTGAAAGTAAAATCATCAAGATTCATGTTTTTGACCACAGGAAAAGGATTTATAAAAGACTTAAGTAAATTCATATAACCAGCCTTTATGTACGACGGCCGATAGCAATTTATCTTCCTAGTCGCCTTTTTCATGCTAATCCTCCCCCGCCCCCGACAGCGGCACCCACCTGTAGGCGCCGCCCCTGTCCCTCAAAGACATCATAAAAACTCATATGGAAGCGGCACGATAGTTCTATTAGGTGGCATGCCATGGGAAAAAAAGGGAAAACAGTTCCTAAGAATGTAGACCCCGTGGAGCTGGCCGGCAGGCTCAAGGGCAATCTTACAAAGGAGTGGCTGGAGAGACACAAGTAGTCAGATTTCGCTAGGGTCAACTATATCCACCTCCTTCTGTGTGTGCAAGACTTATATGCCTACGATGCAATATTTTAATTGGTGAAAAGTCATGAGAAAAGGCGTTGTAATAAAACGCGTCAAGAGAACCGAGCCGCTGTTTGAGGGCAAGGATCCCACTACCTACTTCAGGGAGATGAGGGACAGGCATTCTAAGCAGGCAGCTCATAAATAGCCTCCCTTGATACACACTTTCTGCGAACTTGCCAACTGCATTGCTGGAAACGCGTGAAAGACAGGCTCAACGTTTAAATGCGATGACAGGCATATATTAATTGGTGATATCGTATGGGAAGAAAGGCCGACAAGGCGGAACGGATATCGCACGAGATAAAGAAAGGCATCTACAAGGATTTCATCAAGGCCATGAAGGAACTCGAAGACGTTGAAAGACGCAAGTCTAGGCAGGCACACTGATTTCTACCCCCTTTAGGTCAAATTTCCCGAGCACGCCGTTTATTTCACGCGTCCTGTTGTAAAGATGCTTTTTGTTGAAGGTTTTGATACACAAATGGAATGCGCCAGCTATCAGGATGAGCACCGAATCCTCCCTTTTGACCCCGCATTTTTCCAAAAGCTTTACAACAGCCTTGTAATCGATGTTTTTCAAATTGCGTTTGATCTCCTTCCACGACAAAATCCTGTCAGAGTAGATCGAATAGAAGTTGAATATTTTTGCCGCCAATCTCCTGTTTCTCCAAGCCAAAACCCGCTGCAGCAATGAATAGGGGGTAAATATCTGGATGTTCTCATCTCCTCTGACCTCCGACAAAAACCTCCTAGCAGCCAGTTCGTTGCTGCCTTTCCACAAGGCATTTGTTACAACGTCCAAGTCTATCAATATCTTGCTTACCGTCATACTAACCTAGTCCTCCCCCGCCCTCGACAGCAGCACCCACTTGAATGTCCCAGTCCTGTCCCTCATGCAGGCGTACACAAAGTCGTCCGTTCCGCTGGCGCTCTGCTCGAACCAGAATGTCCCCCTCTTGGTGGCGTCGCATGTGGGCTTGGACGCGGTCGTGTTGAGCCTGAGGCCGCCGGCTACTTCAAGCGCCGTAGTCGGATTTGTCGTTCCTATTCCGACGTTGCCTTCGCCGTTTGAATTTAAAAGGAGCGGATTCGCCGTTATATGCCCTTGGACTAGAGCGGAGTTCGCATCGTTGACGGCCAGTAATCTGGGATTACCGCCAAATGCTTCTATTCCCCAGTTCCGATTTGTAGCGACATTGACTTGGAGTTTTAGCAGCGGATTAGTCGTGCCTATGCCGACGTTGCCAAATAATGCTATCTTTGCTAAATTACCCCATCCCATGTCTCTGCCTATAGTCAAGCGATTCACAGCATCGCCTTCAAAATACATTCCACTCATAATTACATTGTTAGAATCATGGAAGGCTATCTCCGTGTTCGCCAAAGTTTCCATGAGTAAGCCAGATGTATTCGCAGTCCAGCCAGAACCACCACCAAAGCTGTGCGTTATGTCTCCGATTGTCACTGCTCCGGCAACTGTATTGAATCCGTTAGGGATAGCATAGCGATCCGCACCATAAATATTGGCAGCTCCGCCTGAAACGTCCAGCTTTACTAAAGGACTAGTCCCTATGCCGACATTACCTGATAACATATCCACGAAGAAACGTGTATTCGTGTCAGCCGAGTCTCTAAATTGAATGTTTTGGCCTCCACCAGCATCAGTCCCATAAATAAATGGGCTAGCACCATTTGGATTTTGAACAAGTAATCTACGTCCACCACAAAGAATAATTCCACTTGATTGTGGAGTACATGAACCAGTAGTGAAACCACCACTTGTTACAATATTCCCAGTAGCATTGACTGTGCCAACAACATCAAGCTTATTAACAGGAGTTGCAGTCCCAATGCCGACACGATTCGTAGTGCTTATGTAAATATCGCTACCACCCGTACCGGAACTTAAGAACAACGCTCCTCCCCCAGTGGTTATGCCCAGGTTGCCTGTCTGCTGGTAGATCGTATTAGCCGTGTCGGCGCCGTTTATCCTCAACCCTCCCAGACCCACATAGCCGGTTACTGCAAGTTTAGTGGCCTGACCTCCAACCGTGTCGTCTGGATTGCTTCCGCCAAAACCGGCGGCACCGGTAGCTTTCAGATTACCTGTGGGTCCAATATATCCTACAGAAGTACCGCCACCCGCACCTGAATAAAAGTTGACTGCGCCGTTGTTTGTCTGCAAATTCAAAGTACTTTGCGTTCCGCTGCCTATCCACAGATTCCCCGTGCCCCCAGTAGAATATATGTTAACATCTTTCGAGAATATCAGGTTGCCGTTGCTGGCAATTCTCGCGACTTCTGCCGATGTGCCGTTCCCGAATATTATGCCTCCGGTTCCCGAGCCCCAGTCCAGATAAAGAGCTCCTGTCCCCGTCGGGTCAACGACAAAATTGCCTGCAGTGTCCGCTCTCATAGACGCTCTTGTGACACCTGCGTACTTCAGCTGAAGATATGTGTTGCTGCCAGCAGCACTGCTATCGAGAATCAAGGGAACACTCGTTGCAGTCCCCCCGTCTAAAACAGTTGTGCCGCCGGAAACATTCAATTTGTATCCAGAGCCGATGGTTGTAGTCCCTATTACAACATTACCTTCCACTATCAAGCCATTTG
>CAYJRO010000121.1:0-3422 GCA_964372425.1 uncultured archaeon | reverse complement strand
AGATATTTGTTGGACTGCCAGAAGCTTTCCACGCTTCCGGAATCCCACCACCCCCGCAACTCAGGCTGTTCTATCATATCCTGCCTATGAAAAGGCACCTTGCCCGGCGAAAGCATCATGCTGAGAGGATGACTGCCTTCGTCGTGCCTAATCTGTATTATCTCGTCGCCCTCGAACCAAATGTTCATCTGAGAAAGGACTTTCCTTATAGCTATGTCCTGTATGTGCGTCCTGTCGGTCTCCTGTTTCGGATAGTTGAAGCCGGAGCTTATGTTGGTGATGCTGTCGTCATACACATTGGAGGCCTCTTTGACAAGCCTGTTCAGCACGTCTGGATTATTGTTAAGAAACACAAAATAGGCGTCCTGATACAGCCTGCAAGCGTCCAAAAAACCGACATAGTTGCCGCCAACCTTCCAGGCCAGTCTCCAGTTACCTTCACCATACAGATCGTTCCATTCCCTGTGTTTTTCTTTCTTCTTTTTGCCTATCTGACTCGGCCTTTCTACAGTATCCCATGTTTCCATGAAAAAAATTACTGCTACCAACTACTTAAATCAAGGTTAAGTGCCTTCCTTCCAGCTAGAGACATATTTCTTCTGCGCATCTGTTAGCTTGTCTATCTTAACACCCATAGTCTCCAGCTTCAGCTCTGCTACCTTCATGTCTATGTCTTCAGGAACATGATGGACACCATGATTAAGCTTTCCCCTGAATTTCCACAAGTGGATGGCGCTTATATACTGCAAAGCAAACGACATGTCCATTATCTCCACTGGATGTCCCTGGCCCGCGGCCAGATTAACCAGCCTGCCTTCTGCCAACAGGTAGACCGTCTTGCCGTTTTTTAATTGATAGGCATCTACCGATGACCTGACTCTCTCAACTTTTTTAGAAATCCTTTTTAGCATCTCTGGTCTGACTTCCACGTTGAAATGGCCGGCATTCGCAAGCACGCATCCGTCCTTAATCTTGCTAAAATACTCCTTACGAAGTATATCTTTCACACCAGTGGCGGTGATGATAAAATCTGCCTGCTGCGCAGCCTTTTTCATAGGCATGACTTGAAAACCGTCCATCACAGCCTCCACCGCTTTCACATGGTCTATTTCTGTAACAATTACCTTGGCTCCCAAACCGTCTGCCCTCATAGCTATGCCGCGCCCGCACCAGCCGTAACTGGCAACTACAACAGTCTTTCCAGCTACCAGCAAGTTTGTTGCAGTGAATATGCCGTCAAATACAGACTGCCCGGTGCCATAGCGGTTGTCGAAAAGGTGCTTCATCTGCGCATCATTCACATCAATAACTGGAATCTTGAGAGCCCCGCTTGATTCCATTGCTTTAAGGCGCACGACTCCTGTGGTGGTCTCCTCAGTAGCACCTATTACATCATCCAACTCTGATTTTCTTTTAGTGTGAAGGATTGTCACCAAGTCAGCCCCGTCATCCACGATAATCTGAGGTCTTTTATCCACAACTTTGTTCAGCGCACCATAGTATTCTTCTTCTGTCTCTCCTTTGTGGCCGTATGTCTCTATTCCGTAGATTTCGTTCAAAGCCCCTGCCACGTCGTCATCCGTAGACAGCGGGTTGCATCCTGCCAAAAAAACTTTGGCTCCAGCCTCTTTCAAAGACAATGCCAACACAGCGGTCTTGGCCTCCACGTGCATCGCCATGCCCACGGCTACATCATTAAGCGGCTTTTTCTTCGAGAACTCTTTTGACAGCTGGGACAAAACCGACATATGGGAACGTGCCCACTCTATCTTCATCCTGCCGATTTCAGAATTCCCGTATTTGCCAGACATTATATTCAAATTGGAATTACGAACTTTTAATGATTGTATAGGTTATATCCAGAAGTTTCAGGGCAAGATCGACGTTGTTTATCCCCATTTGCTCTATGTGCAGCCCAAGAGGGACGTCTATGCTGTTTGACTTCATAATCCATTATTTCCGAAAACGCGACTGCAGTTCTGCCGATTCTACGGAATCGGCTAGGAAAGCTTCATCTATATCGTCCTAACCGACGCCCTCTTCAACGCATATTTTCTTGTCGTAGATATCGTTCTTTGTGATCGCGGGTATATTGACGACACGTATACTTCCACTAGACAAACACCTTAAAGTTAGTTTGATGCCTGCCGGTACTACTAATAATTTACTGATAAAAATATTCCTATAAGAATAAATACTTTCCTGTACAAAAAATCTATCATGCTACCGGGATTGGAAGAGATAAAGAAAAGGAGGGTCTCCTTGGGGTTCACCCAAAAGGAACTGTCGGCAATGTGCGGCGTAAGCCAGTCCTTGATGGCCAAAATAGAAAGTGGCAGAATAAACCCCTCCTACAGCATTGTCAAAAGAATATTTGAGACATTAGAGGCGTTGGAAAAGAAAGGCGAGTTCAAGGCGAAGGATGTTATGAATACGCGGCTTGTATTCGCAAGCCCGGGCGACAAGGTAATCAGATCCGTACAGATGATGAAAGGTGGGGGCTTCTCTCAGCTTCCTGTGATAAAAAACGGCTCTTGCGTAGGCAGCATATCGGAAAAAACCATATTAGACATGATATCCACGGGCGGCAATCCTGAAGAAATCTACAATAAAAAAGTGGGAAGCTTCATGGACGAATCCTTCCCCATAGTTAACAAGGAGACCAGCATAAGCATAGTGGCGGCGATACTGAAACAGAATTTCGCTGTCCTAGTAAACGACAAGGGAAGGAACGTGGGCATAATAACGAAGGCCGATTTGCTGAAAACTGTAAAGTGATTTTACTCGCTGGCTGCCACTGTGACGACCGCGATTATTAAAAGGTTCCTACTTCAATTTAATAGTATGGGGGGTTTCTTGAACGATTTTTTCAAAGAAGAGGAAGCAAATGTCATAATCTTTGGCGTTCCCCTAGGGAAGTTCGCCAAGCCGGAACTGAAATCAATCAGGAACGCCAGCTGGTTCGTGGAGCCTTATGATGTAGACAGGAAAAGGAACATTCTTGAAAATGTCAAGACCTACGATGCGGGGGATTTGAAATTGAAATCCCTGCAGGAGATAAGCGACAAGACAAAAGAAATAATAGACAGCGAGAAGACACCTTTGATGCTGGGCGGCAACCATCTGTCAAGCCTTTATTCAGCCAAGATGCTAAGTGGGGGCACTGTTCTCGTTGTTTTCGATGCCCACGGTGACCTGAAGTCCGAATACATGGACGAGAAGATAGAAAAGATGGGTATAGTAGGCAAGAGGAAACTTGTGGATGAAAAGGCCAACGACGCTACGTGGTTGAGAAGGTTGTGCGAGCATAGAAACCCCAAAAGCATCCTGCTGTTAGGTGTGAGATCGGCCGGAGACGATGAGATAGAGTTCGCTAAAGAGAAAGGTCTAACAATCTATACTTCTCAGGACATAAAAGATAG
>CAYJRO010000120.1:373-3422 GCA_964372425.1 uncultured archaeon | reverse complement strand
TAATCGAAACTTTAGGTTCCATGAACTATTGGAAAGAGCGTTCAGGAAGCTCTTTTGATAAATACAGGGGAGTTTTCTTAGATTTGATAAGTTGATTCAAAAATCTCCGAAAACGCCGCCGAACCCCTCAATAGATTTCATCTGCTCATCTTTTATCTTGCTGATTATCTCTTCCTTTTCATCGCCTTCCAGTACTTTCACAATGTCCTTGGTCAGCTCCAAAGCCTTCTGGCACTGGCTATCCAATCCTGATATATATACGTAAAACCCCTCCTTTCCCAGGGATTTCCCGTCCTTGAATATCAGAGACGCGAGCGAAACCAGAGGGTCAGCTGAAAGCATATCCTTTATCTTGCTTGTGTCCTTGCTGTCTGCTAAAAATACTATTTCCATGCAATTCACTATGTAAAATATTGATTGTAAACTTAAAATACTGATAGATAAAAGCTTTCCGTCTCTGTAAAACCGAGGTTTTCTATAGTCCTTCTTATGCTTGGTCCGTGACCCGCCCCGTAAACTATCCCTATAATATTTATGCTTTTATCATCCGTCTTTTCTATCAGCTTCTCTTCCATCGGACCTCTTTCTCTGGTGGCCAAAGGCTCTATTATAGAATCTACAGAAATCACGCTACCGTAACCGCCTTTGAAAACTTCCACTGTATGCTTGTATGTAAACTCATTTCTATCAATATGAACCATGCCTTCCAGCATCGTGATTGTGCTTTCAATCAAATGCTTTTCGTCTGCAGTCGCAAGGTTTTCAAAGAACCTTTGCGTAACCTCTTCCATGGCATCTTCAGAAACCAAGTCACAAGCCTCCCAATTAGGCCTGTTAACATCAACACAGTCTTTCTGTCTATACATGACACCGCTGTCTTCGACTATTTTCCAATATTTCTGTGTCACAGGTAAAAAGGCTTCTTGAGGACTCAGTAAGAAAATGTCCGAATATTTCTCGCCATATGCGATTAAATTATCATACCTTTCTATAAGCTCACTGTATCTGCTTATAGATTTTTTAATAGAATTTTCTCTTTCTGAAACTTTACTGTCTATTAACCCCTCATCTTGAGATTCATCATCTTCGCGGCCCCAATACTTCTCATAAAGAACGTTATCACATCTATCTAGGATGTTATTTATATCTTGAAAATATCTTCTGGAGCCTACATGGTTAACCGACACGAAAACTATCGACTTGTTACCCTTCTGATACCTATGAACCTTTGTGCGTAGATTGTCATCAGTTACTATGAAATCGCCTTCAAACAAATGCCTTTCACAAGTCATTTTCTACACACCCGGCAATATTGTCATGAATTTATATAAGCCAGCTAAGTTAAAAAGGTTTTTGATGGTGCAGTACACCTACAGGAAGAAGTTCGGCCTGAAGGAAGATAACAAGACTAGCAAGACATTGATAATTCTTGTGTCAGTCGCGTTGGCGATTTCCATTACTCTAGCAGCCTTCAATTTCTACATTTACAAAAATATCCAGAAACCTTTACAGCAATCCAACCCCACACCCTTCAACATAGAAAAACTGCCAGTTGACATGAACATAACCGATGTAAGCGACATAGGGGACATTTCCACAGATGGTTTCAGCAAGATAGAGAACGTGAGCGTGGAAGAAAGCTTGGATTTCGACAGCGTCGTGCTTTCCATAGGATGCGACGGTCTGGTGGGAGCGGTTGACAAGATACAGGGAGAATCTATCAGGAATGGTTTGGAAAACTTCATAGACGTCAGGCCGAAGACGCATGACCTGATGAACGATATTTTCAACATCCTGGGAATAAAAGTGCTTATGGTGAAAGTAGTTGATGTCAGGGCCAACAATTTCATCGGCAATCTGGTGCTGCAACAGGGCGACAAGATACTTAGCCTGGACTCGAGACCCAGCGACGGCGTGGCATTAGCGGTCAGGACAAAATCTCCGATATACGTAAACACTACTCTGTTCGGCGAGAAGGCACAAAATATATGCTAATTTTTATTATACAAAACTCGCCGGAAATGAACTACCGAAAGGTCGCGATAACATGAAGAAATTTATAGATTTCATAGGCTTGATCATAAATTGAAACAATAAAAGACAATGAAAGTATTGAATGGTTACAAACAAATTCAGTATAGCAAAAGGGAGGCTAAAATTAAAGTACTTGAAGCTTTGAAAAACGGTTTTTTAAAAAGCAAACAGTTGGGACTCATGTTGAATAGGGATCAGAAAACTATGTGGAAACATTTACACAAACTAGCTGAAATGGGTCTTGTAATGAAATAGGTACTAAAAATAAAGTTTTGGGGCATTAAAAAACAATATAAACCATCATGATAAAATTAATTAAAAGGAAGTGAATAAAACAGTGAATAAAATTCTTGCAAAGGTGAACAGGCAATGACTGACATAATCCCAGAGTATTAGCTTGATGCTACTTAAATGGGATATGACAGAACCATCGCCGTATAACCAATTAGCATAATGCTATTCGGTGCGGAATCTCACCCGATGGCCGCCTGTTTCAAGTCGAATACGCCAAGGAAACCGTCAAGCGTGGCGCTACAGCACTGGGCATAGTCTTCAAGGACGGCGTGCTTCTAGCCACGGTCAGGACTGTAGCCAAGCTCATGGTTACCAACTCCTTGGAGAAGCTTTTCCAGGTGGACGACCACGTAGGAGCGGTCGCGGCAGGCTTCCTGTCAGACGCAAGGGTGCTGGTAAACCAAATCAGGGTAAGGTCTCAGATACACAGGATAACTTACGAGGAGCCAATAGATATCTGGGGCATAGCAAGATCATTGGGGGACAGGATGCAGTATTCCACGCTTATATCAGGTCTTAGGCCTTTCGGCGTTTCTTTGTTGGTAGGCGGCGTCGACAACACAGGATCACACTTGGTAGAGTCCGATCCTTCCGGCATGATTTTTGAGTGGAAGGCCTATTCCATAGGCCGCGGCAGCGTACTTGCAAACAAGATACTGGAGCAGAAGTGGCACGAAGATCTTACTGAACATGACGCGGTGAAGCTCACCTATGACATCAT
>CAYJRO010000120.1:0-363 GCA_964372425.1 uncultured archaeon | reverse complement strand
AGAGAAGGAGAAGAAGGAAAACACCGTAGACATAGCCGTGGTAAAGAGGGGAAGCGGGTTCAAGAAGCTGAGCGACGACGAGATCAAGAAGATTTTGAAATGAGTTTTTTATTTCTCTTACTCGCCATCTGGTTCTCTTATATTGTAGCCTATCAGCTGGAGCCCTCTCACAGCTAACCTGTTTTTTCCGACAATGCCAAAGCCTGCGTTTCCCTCTGTCGAATAGTCCAAATAGGCGTCTACTTCTCCATTGCCGAAGTCATGTATCCTGATAAAGTAATTGTGTCCACCATCCGGGCCGCATCTTTTAATCGTAAAGTCGCTGCCTCCGAAACGCACGCCTAGCTCGCTTTCTGTCTCAGT
>CAYJRO010000119.1:0-3441 GCA_964372425.1 uncultured archaeon | reverse complement strand
AAAGAGGCTTCGTAGAGAAAGTGGAGGACAACGGCCGTGTCAGCTACAGGATAACCGATAAGGGAAGGGAAGCCGCTTCAGAATTTTATAAAATGGAGAGTATTGCCAAAGCTTTCGGCATACCCATTTAGTCTTCCTGGGCGACAGAAAAATAACTTTGTAGGCATCCTGAAAGACCAGACAAGTCGGATAAACAGTGACGGGGGGATTCGTCAGTCGGCCTCACCGTCATACAAATCTGTACCGGCTGGCTGGTCTCTCAAGGCTAATTAAATTATGGGTTCGAAAAGTAATCATCTTTATGGAACTGTGTTCTATATAGTTTAGAGCGGTCTTGTAGCAAATCATCTGTTTGTTTGAATGCCTTTGAGTTGTCAGGTGGTTCATTCAACTTCTATGTAGCCTTCCATGAACGGGTGTGGATGGCAGTGGTACATGTACATGCCGAGTTCGTCGAACGTATGGCTCCATGAAGTGATTTATGAAACTATGTTCCATTTTTGAATGAACCGCCTGTTGCGTTTCCAGCAGCCAGTTTCTTGATAATCAACACTATAATTATACCTGTGACTAGAATCATGACAGATATGGACATGGAATAAACCAATGCAAAATCTCCTGTTATTGGAGCATCTTCATGCAAATCTCCGTGCATAAGGTGAGCTTGTACAGTACCTGCAACCAATAGCATTGCTATAGCCGCTGACACCGTCAGACTAATCAATCTCATGTCAAATTTCCCAAGAACCGTGGGCTGATATTCCCCTTCACGGCTTGTGTGTGACAGGCCAGTGCCCATGTCTCCAGCCCCCGAAACTGCAATTTTCTTCATATCCATCGCCTTTCTACTAAAGTTTCCTCTTTTATGCCGTACTCGCCCTGCGTCTGCCAGACTACAGCTTCCGCTTCCTTCTTCCATTCCTCTTGCACCCACTCTATTCTATCTGTGGTGTTCTGCCATTTCCTCGACTTCTTGCATGCAATGGCTGTCGGTGCCGCAGAGTTCTTCCTGGCAGTGTTTCAGAGCCTCGTCGTGCGCGTCATCCGCATGATGGCCGAAGCATTCGTCCACCATATCGTCGGTTACATGAGCTTCGGCCGTCTGTGTTCGTTGGGTTTGTGTTGCTGTGCATCCGGAAATCAGCACGGTTATGGCCAGAGCCAATACCATTGTATGCTTCACTTTCATTTTATAACCTCCTAAAATATGCTTGGCAGTGGTACCGCCGGTACCAGGTAAAACCAGTATACACCTATAAGAAGTATGAACATCGTGTGGGGCAGCAGGGCCAAAAAGTGGTTCCTTGTAGAAAAAACTTTCATGATTTTGTACCCTATGTATATTGTCCAAGCCGCGCCGAAGACTATGCTAATGACGTTCAGGTAGTTTATCATACTCAAGCTGATGACTTTTACCAAAGGCGATCCTTGTATGGCATACGTCACTATTACATCCCTGACGAAAGCCAGATAGACGAAAGGCAGGTACATGAAACCGAACTTGGAAAGAGCGTCCTTGAACTTCATCCCTGCTATCCTAGACGATACAAAGCTTACAGCAACGTAGGCAGAAAAGCTGGCTACGAGGGCCAATAGTGCATAGGAACCTGACGCTACCCAGTGATTCACTATTCCGGCAAGCGACGCGAACTTTGAGAGTATGCCCGTTTCCATCGCCACGAATGTGCCCAAAATGGCTAAAGCGGCTATGGGGAAGATGCTTTCAAAGAAACTAAAGTCGACGCCTTTCTCTATTTCCTCTGCCGGCCTCCTGAACGCCACTTTTATGTTGTCGTAGGGACAGTTCTTTATGCAGTTGCCGCACAGCAGACAGTGTCTGTTGGAGTCGAAAGCCGGGATGTGTATGTATGTCGGGCATTGTCCCGCCTTTGACGTGCCTATCAGGCATGGTTTGTCCTTGCACTGTGTGAAGCAGACATTGGAATCCACTTTCAAAGTAAGGGGACTGAGCCTGCCGAATATTCCCGGCAGGTCGCCCAAGAAGCAGAACCCCCTGCAAAAGCTCCTCCTAGGCAGCCACACGCCAATCACGAACGCGAATAAAAAGAAGAACGCTATGAACTCGAAAGTCATGACCCTGGAGTTGGTGAACCCGCCGGCGTCGTGCAAGTAGCCTATGAGCAAGAACAGGAACGGCCCGGCGAACCCCCATTTCTTAAGGTTAAGCGCCTTTATCGGGCCTTTGTTGAAAAATCTTCTCACCCTGTTGCCTATGTCCACCATCCACCCCCACGGGCATATGCCGCACCAAGCCCTTGAAACAAAGAACACGGTGGCGAAGAACATCGGCCACCATATTATCCATGTGGCGAACATCACTAAATCGGGACCCACGCTTATGTTCAGCAGAGGTATGTTTATCGACAGTCCGAACAACAGCACGATACTGACCGGCACTAGGCTCAAGGCCATCATGTACCAGATTATCTGTGGGAATAAATACCAGCCTCTGATCTTGAGCCTGAAAACCCTTTCAAGCGCTAGCGTCCTTTCAATTCTGTTTATCAGCGACATTCTTCTTACCCAACTTTGCCTTTTCGTACAAAAGTGACACGAAGACTCCGGCCAGCACAAGGCCGTTGAACGACCAGAAAACCGGACTGGGGGAGTTCTTTTCTACCATCTTGCTGAATTCCGCACTGACCTCTTTGCCGTCGGCCATGAAAGAGACATGGTTTATGTACTGCCCAGGCTCGTCAAATTCGTGATAAGCCTCATACTGTCCAGGCTCAACTTCTCTTGCGACAATGCTCGCTTTTGGAACCTCTTTGCCGTCGACCATGCGGTGTACGCCCAAAGTGATGTTCAAACCACCGACGCTTTCACCGTCCTTGAAAACATGGACGTCCAATTTGACGTTCTCGCCGGCAGCTATGTCCTTCGGAGAAAATATCAGGGACACATCGTAATCTGCCACAGACGAGGAGGCCTCTGCAGAAGAGACATGCGCGTAAGATGCGTTAGATCCGATAACTAGCAAGAAAGCTGCAAAAATTACGGCAATGTTCAAAACGCTTTTGTAACTTCTTCTGTATATCATGTTCAACTCACCGACGAATTTACATCTTCGTGTTCACCTTCGTCTCCCGTGTGGCCGTGCATGCCTTCGGCCAAACCGTCGCCGCCCATTTCCATGTCCCCTTCCATGGACGACCCGCGATCTTCCATGGAACTCATATCCATCACAGGCAGGTCACCGTAGCCAAGGTAAAAAAGGGACTCATATCCCAGAAATATGAAGATGGCAATAATAAAAACCAAAATTAAGACGTTGACTGTTTTAACCATGGTTATCGCCAATCATGTCCGTATGCCGTATTTTTTACTCCAACTTTCGAAAACCGCTTTTTCATCGTCGCCAAGCTTCCTGCTGAACCTGTACCAGCCGCCCTTGGACTTGGCTTCTTCTGGTGCTCCGGA
>CAYJRO010000118.1:0-3478 GCA_964372425.1 uncultured archaeon | reverse complement strand
CCTCCCTGTCTTTTTTCAGCGTACATTGGATGAAGCCGGTCCCGTCCCTTATTGACAGGAAGATTATGCCACCGCTGCTCCTCTTGTTGTGTATCCAGCCTCTTATGGAAACTTCGCCTTCAAGAGATTTCTCCAACACGTCCGAGATGTTTTTGAATTCCATAATACTAGATTTGGATGGTTTATTAAATTAAACCAATGAAAAAAGAAACCATGTGTAATATATGCACGTTTTATCATGAGTAACCTATTGTAAAACCAAATAAGTCTTTAATTTTTTTTGGCCACACAATCGTCTTTTCCCAAACGTTTTCCAAAATCTTTCACAGCTTTCAAATACGCTTCTAGAAGGGTTATTGTGTCAATGTCTTTAACTGCATTGTATCATTCTTCTCTAGCAGTTTTGCTATCTTTATTCTCATATTCTGATAACTTTGAACGATGTCACGACGTCCCTTTGAGAAACATGCTCTGCCTTCGTAGTTAACAGGTGCTCATAAAATATAATACAAATCAGGTGTTGGTGTGGGATTTATAAAGATTAATGTTGTATGTTTTATTAGGTGAATATGGTGGTAGACGAAAAAATAGAAATAAGACTTTTGTTAGAACATAGGAAATATTTCCAAAGCGACTTTAACGATTTTATCAATTCATACATAGAAGCTTACATTCTGTCACAAAGTAAAGATAGGATAGGAAAATGTTCGGTAACAGGAAAAGACTTTTACGTAGAAGAATATTTTCTTATAGACAATGTTAAAAATCTTAGAGGAGAAGATAAGATTATAGAAAGGCCGCTTTACAGATGTTCTGAATGCAGGCTTAGGGTTTGATTAAACCAAGATTTCCATTGACTCTTTCTCGCTGTCCAAGGCCAATATGGTCAGCGTCTTCTCCACACCCTTCAGCGTTCTTAGATTATCAACGACGAATTTGCCAACACCTTCGATATCACCTTCCTTTATCTTCATGATGATGTCCCACTCGCCCGTTATTATGTGAACTTCCTGGACCTCTGCCATCTTAGATATTTCCCTCACGACATCCCTTTGCGATATGCGCTCTGCTTTTGAAAATGATGCAAAGACGAAAGCGGTAACAGGTCTTTCAAGCTTCTTGTTGTCCAGTATTGCTGCATAGCCCTTGATGATGCCGTCCCTTTCCATCCTCTTTATCTTTGCGAATACCGTGGTTATCGGCGAGTTTATTTTCCTTGCCATCTCCCTCGCAGTCAGCTTGGCATTCTTCTGTACAAGCCTCAGTATTTCCCTGTCCTTGGCATCCAATTTCATAATTGTAATTATTACAAGAATAGGCTTAAATATTCGTATTTTATTGGAATTTTTATAACTACTAGTACAATATTTTCATATACTCGTAAGACCAAATTAAATGCTGTGGAAACATGAAAGAAACCGAGGATTCGCTGAAAAGGATGGGCAGCGAGGAGATGAAAGCTATCCTCAAGATACAGACGACTTTGTTGAAGTCTTCGCAGCAGTTCATGGGCGACAGGGGATTCGTGCAGCTGATGCCGATCATAACATCACCGCTGACAGACCCGCTGGGGCCTGACCCTGGAAGCACCGTGATAAAGACTGGCGAGATAGAGTACTACGGGCAACCGCTTGTGATTACTCAAAGCATGATACTGCACAAGCAGCTGGCTATAGCGTCGGGCATCGACAGGATATTTGTCTTCTCCCCCAATCTGAGGCTGGAGCACAAGATGAGAAAGGAGTCGGGGAAGCATTTGTTTGAGTTCACGCAGCTCGACTTTGAGATAGCCAATGGCAGTATGGATGATGTCATCAAGCTGGTGGAGGACCTTGTTATGGCTGTGATTGAATCCGTGTCAAAGGAAAGAAGTGGCGAGCTGGCTTTGCTTGGCAGGAAACTGAAAGTTCCAAAGGCGCCTTTCAAGAGGTATACCACTCATGAGCTGGAGGAAAAATATGGGAAGGACTGGGAGATGTCCGCGAGCAAGGAGCATGACGAGCCTTTCTGGGCTCTTTGCCACAAAAGGGAATTCTACGACAAGTCCGATCCTGACAGACCGGGGCATTATGTGAACTATGACTTGATATGGCCTGAGGGTTTCGGAGAGGCCCTTTCCGGAGCCGAGAGGGAGTTCGAGTTTGACAAGATAAAGAAGAAAATCACGGGCGTCCCTTTGGGCGAGGAGAGGCTGAAGCACTATATGTTTTTGAGTGAGAAGAAGCTGCTGCTGCCGAGCGCCGGGGGCGGCATAGGCATAGAGAGGTTCCTGAGATTCCTGACAGGCAGGAAGCACATAGGCGAGGTGCAGCCCTTTCCGAGAGTACCTGGGGAAAGCATCGTATTCTAACCTCCTGACCCAAAAAACACCAACCACTTGACAACAATCTACAAATATAAGAATCTTTTCAGCTCCCAGTCTGTAACTTCCTTGGTATCGGGCACCTTGTGGTTCTTCTCGCACCATGCCCTGTAGCTTGCCCACTCCGCTTTCTTAATTTCAATCAGTTTCCTGAACACATCCTTGCCCAAGGCGCGCTCTATTATCTTATCCTTGTCGTTTTCTGCTTCATTTACGGCTTCTCCAAGTGTCGCGGGCAACCTCCTAAGCTTCATCCTGTCGAGTTCCTCGTCTGGCAGCTCCGCTAAGGTGTAGACATTCTTTCCTATGGGCTTGTCCAGACTCATGCGGTTTTCAACTCCCTTAAGACCGGCCTCAACCACTACCGGAAAGACTAGATAAGGGTTGGCAGATGTATCTGGAAATCTCAGCTCGAACCTAATAGTGTCGTTTTCCACATATCCCGGCCTTCTTACCATGGCAGAACGGTTTTCAGTGTCCCATACGGCTATTGTGGGGGCTTCTTGGTGCGGTACCAGCCTTTTGTAGCTGTTCACGGTGGGTGCGGCTACAAGAGCATACGCGGGTGCATAGTACAGGACGCCTGCTATAAACGCTTTCCCGAAATCGGAGAAGTGCTCTTTCCCGCTTTTAGGAGTCATCAAATTTTTCTTCCCATTTTTGTCCCACACGCTTATGTGGATGTGCATCCCGTTTCCGGGCAATCCATCCCTCACCTTCGGCATGAAGCTTGCATACCAGTTGTAAATGCTGGCCACGCTTTTCGTGACCCATTTGTAAATCATGACGTTGTCTGCTGTCTTCCACATGCAGTCGGGGTCCACGGTGAATTCATGTTGGGAGGATCCGACTTCGTGATGTCCCTGGAAGGCGTGTAGTCCGAGACCGTTCAATGCCCTGAGCACATCCATCCTGTAGATCTCAGTGGCATCCCTGCCGGGGGTCAGGTCAAAATACCTTTGGAACCATTCTGTAGAGCCAAGGCCTTCCACAAACTGGAAGCTGTTATCTGGGGCTATGGACAAAGTATAGAACTCGGGCTCGGCGCCGCACTTTATAGTGACACCTGAAATGCCTTTGGCAATACGCCTGTTTTTAATCGACCCCTCGTAGTTC
>CAYJRO010000117.1:0-3491 GCA_964372425.1 uncultured archaeon | reverse complement strand
AGGATAGCAAGCCCCAGACCCCTTAATACAGTGAACAGCAGCAAGAAGCTTGCAATAGGCACTATCCAGTCTGCATATCTCAGAAATTTGCTTCTTGAGAACACCGACTCAAAGCTTATTCTAACATGCACAAGCAGGACAGAAGCCAGCAGCCCCAAAGCGGTGTACAGGTCTATCGTCCACCCTGTTGGGAAGACAGCCTGAGTAAGAGCAGCTACGCCAAGTACTATTGGTATCTGGGTCACCACCAAAAGCATAAGCATCAACATCCTCCTGTTCTTCTCCTTGGCGAACACTGCTGCAGACAGTATAGCAGGAGTCAAAAATGAAGCAGCTAGAATCAAATAAAAAACATCCCTCTGTGTAGGCTCTACTTCCATTTCCTGAATTTTCTCGAAGCTGAAATCAAGTCTCTGCGAGCCGAAACACATCAATGCCCTCCTGTTGAGCTCGCTCAGATACCCCTCGTTGTCGCCTATCGCTATTATGGACAGGCTCTCGACAGGCTGCGTCGCAAGGCTGTAGTCTATAGGAAGCTCTGAAAGCAGGACACCATCCAAGTGATATTCCATGCTGCCGCTAAGCGTAGGCCTGCCCCCAGAGACAGACGTACCAAGATTAGCTATAGCTTTCTTCAGGTCGGCCCCGCCCTTTGTGGATATAGAAACAGGTATGCTGAAAAAGTAGCTGTTGGATGCCTGGTCGAAGCTCACTCCCCCGAAGCCAAAAACCGAGACAATGTCATTGTTTTCCATGAAATATGCAGTCTGCTTGACAGAAGAATTGGTGACGTTTGAAAAGCCTATCCTAAGACCGTCGAACACGACAGTCTCCCCCAAATCGAATGCAGTACCATTCAACACAACATTGCTGCCTGAGAACCCGATGTCATAAGTATTATTGCCCAGCCTGAGCTTTCCCTTGCCGTCCTGCAGAGCCAGGTCTGTCACGACCCTTGCGCTGAAAACACAGGGGGCGAACAGGCTGTCCACGTCCTCGTCCGGGCCGCTGGAGACCATTATAGAACTGCCATCAATCGAGGCTTTGGTGTACTGGAGGCCAAGCGCGTCTGCCCTAAGCTGGATGACATCCGCAGCATCCCTGAGCTTCTTCTCTGTGAAATCACCACCGATGATATAAAAGTGCTTCTTGCTGCCGCCTATCTCTGGAGACATCCCTATGGAGCCGGATTCTACCATGCCTACCTTCAGCCCGACATCGCCGTCCCCCATAGCAACACATCCGCCTGGCCCGCCGTCCACCACCATCGACACATATTCCCCAGACCTCACACCGCCTATTATCTCGTCAAAATCTTCCACTGTCAGGATGCTGCCGCCGCTGGCCTGTGTTATTGTGCTGCCAAGAAAGATATCGTTGCAGTTGGCTTCGGGCTTGACAGCAATCACCTTTGTGCCTGCATTCGCCGACAGCAGCGGCGCAGCCAGCAGAAACGCCGAGCCAAGCACAAGCACCAGCAGCAAAATCACTCTTGCGTCCTTCAGAACTTTCATAATCTTTTAATTAATGATTACAGCTATTTAAAAACCAGACGGCATGCCGGCCGCAGCAGCCGATCCGCGCAGTTTGAGTACTCAAAAGTAGATAACTATTTAAAGCTTACTGTAGTAACACTAAATATGAGAAGGCTTTCCGACAACCAGAACGGAGGCAGGATGACAATGAGCAGGATAAGCATAATAGGCTCGGGAATAGTAGGCGGCATTGTTGGCAGGGGGTTCCGTAGGCTGGGCCATGAAGTGGTGTTTTTCGACATAGACAGTAAGAAGGTCGAGGAGCTGTCGAAATCTGGCTTGGAGGCCACAACAGACCTGGAGCAGGCTATAAACAACACTGACGTCTCTTTCGTCTGCGTGCCGACACCGAGCACCGACAAAGGCATAGACCTGAGCTACATCAAGACAGCGGTAGGAAACATTGCAAAGATACTGAAAGTTAAAAAAGGCTTCCATACAGTAGTCATCAAAAGCACGGTAGTGCCAACCACGACAGAGAAGGTAGTGGTGCCACTTTTGGAAAAGATGTCTGGCAAGAAGACAGGCAAGGACATCGGGGTGTGCATGAACCCGGAGTTCCTGACAGAGATAGACAAGTCTTGGACGGACGACGGCGGCTTCTCAAAGGATTTCTTTTCTGAGGACAGGATTGTAATAGGGCAGTTCGACGAGAAATCCGGAAAGGCACTGGAGGAACTTTACAAGCCGCTTGGCAAGCCGATATTCAGGACGAGCCTTACTACAGCAGAACTTATCAAGTACGCCAGCAACTGCGCGCTCGCCACCAGGATATCCTACTGGAACGAGATTTACTACATTTGTGAGAAGCTGGGGGTAGACTCGAACGTTGTGGCTCAGATAGTGGGCATGGATTCTAGGATAGGTAAATACGGCACCGTTCATCAAAAGTCTTTTGGAGGCAAATGCCTGCCAAAGGATCTGAAAGCATTCATTGAAGCTGCCAAGTCGTCAGGAGAAAATCCAGTACTTCTGACATCGGTATACGATATAAACGAGAGAATAAAAAAAGATAAAGGGGTGAGGGAATGAAAATCAAGAAGGCAGTCATAACCGCAGGCGGGTTTGGCACAAGGCTGCTGCCGGCCACTAAGGAGGTGCCGAAGGAGATGCTGCCGCTTTTCGTGAAAAACAAAAAAGGGGAAGTATCACTCAAGCCGCTCTTGCAGATAATCTTCGAGCAGTTGCATGGAGTTGGAATAAGAGATTTTAGTTTCATAGTGGGCAGGGGCAAGAGCAGTGTCGCAGACCACTTTACACCGGATGTGCAGTTTTTAAAAGACCTGACAGAGAAAGGCCAGCACGACCTGGCACAGGGACTGGAGGATTTTTACGGCATGCTGCAGAATACAAACATCATCTGGAAGAACCAGCTGTACCCAAGGGGCTTCGGGGATGCCGTGCTGCTTGCAAAGAGCTTTGTAGGGGACGACACTTTTCTCACATGCGCAGGCGATTCCTACGTGATTTCGAAGGAATACGACTTCATAAAAAGGGCCTTTGAAGTCCATGAGAAGCACGGCGCGGACGTCACCATAATCGCTACAAGGGCAGAGGATCCAAGCAAATACGGTGTCATCATGGGAGAAAGCATTGGCAACGGGGCCCACGCCGTAAAGCAGATAATAGAAAAGCCCGAAAAGCCAGAGTCAAACCTGGTCTCGACCGCAGTCTACATATTCAGCCCGAGGATATTCGAGGCATTGGAGAAGGTTCCAGACAAGAACAACGGAGAGAAGGAGCTTACGGATGCCATACAGCATCTGATAGAGAGCGGCGGCAAGGTCTTTGCGGTCGAATTGAAAATCGGGGAAGAATACCTCGACATAGGCAAGCCCCACACCTACAAGATAGCGCTGGACAAGAGCTTTGAATTGTTATGAGCAGGATAATAGAGGAAGACGTAGAGGCCATCAAGCAGAATTTGCTAGGTTTGGAAAAATCAATAAAAGGAAA
>CAYJRO010000116.1:0-3491 GCA_964372425.1 uncultured archaeon | reverse complement strand
TGCAGGAGGGCGGATTCGAACCACCGAAGGGATTTGTCTGGCTTTCCAGCCATCTAACCCACCGCGTTTCTTTTTTCATCTTGTATCAAAGCTCAAGCGAAAACTTGAGCGCGGCGCTATCGACCAGGCTAAGCGACTCCTGCGTACTATAGTAAATTGTGTTTTTAAGATTTATTTAGGATACTTTTCTTTATGGGGGAAATAAGGTTCGTGAGCCTGGACCTGGACGGCACGCTGATAGACAAGGGAAAGTTTGATGATGTCTTGTGGCCACAAGGTGATACCAAAGCTGGTTGCCAAGAAAAAAGGCACGACATTCAAAGAGAGTTTCTCGTATGTCACCGAAGAGTATGCCAAAATAGGCCAAGACAATGCCAATTGGTACAGGCCGTCCTTCTGGTTTGAAAAATTCGGCCTTGATAGCGGGTGGGACGATGTGCTGGACTCGATGAGAGACAGGGTGGTGGTCTACAGGGACGTGGAGTCGGCTTTGAAGAGACTTTCAAAACATTTTAAGCTTGCAGTCTTGACCCAGTCGCCCCACGAATCCATAAGGTTCAAGCTGGAGGCCGATGGAATCAGGAAATACTTTGGCAATATAGTCTCTGTCATAGACGACCTGGATGTTGCGAGAAAATCCAGCCAGGCATTCCTCTCATTCTTGAAAATATTAAATGCCGGTAAGAAAGAGCTTGTGCATGTGGGCGACGACCTGGAGCTTGATTATTTGGTGCCCAAAAGACTTGGCATAAGGTCCTTTTATCTGGACAGAAAGGGGAAAACTAAAAGCGAGGATACCATTCGTTCCCTGAGCCAGCTGCCAAAATTGTTGGAAATGTCCCATAAAAATGTTGTGTAAAACTTGCCGCCTGTCCTATACGACTGCTGTAAGCTCGTCATAGCTCATCGAAGAAACTTCCCTGCCCAGCGGAGTTGTATTGTACCTCAAAGAATCCCCCTGGCCGTATTTTTCTATCAGGCTGGCTTCCTCCAGCATCCATAGATGGTAGTCTAATGTAACTGCTTCCAAATCACAGAACACGTCTTTTACATGCGTGTAAAGCATGTGGTATCTGTTATTGTCCAACTCTCTGAGTATATTCATACGTGTATCGTGCACCGCAGCGGCGTGCACTTGCAGTTTTCTTTCGAACGGCAAATCATGCAATCTCATTTCGGCATAGCTCATGATACCACTTTCGCAGAGGAATAATTATTGTATACGTTAGAATAAAAACCTTTCTTCCAGAATCTTCGCCCGGCCGCCATTTTTCTTGATGTAGACTGCTATTTCTACCAGGCTTTTTAAATCCTTGTGCTTCCACAGCGAATGCTGTAGCCTGCTCGCTTTTATCCTGTGCAAATTTCTCCACGCTTTCACTTGGACATGATGCATTTCTCTTGGGATGTCGAATGTCAGAACGTAACTCATAAATATGTGATACGTATCACATAAATAAAACTTTTTCTATATTTAAAAATATATGTTTCAAAATATATTATACTTTGTTCTACCTGAAAACCCTGGCAACATTGGGGGTAAGTACAAGAACGTCCTCGTCCACGCCGACAATATCCCCGCTGTTCGCTGTGATTGTCTTCTTCAGCTTGTTCACGCTCTTCTTAAGCTCGTTTATGTCCTTCAGCCTGAGCTCCTTGATGCTCAGAAAGATCACGTTCCCGTCCCTGACGAGATTCTGAACCCTGTCGGTGTCTGCGAAATTAGCGAGCTTCTCTATCCTTATCCTTATCGTGCCATCGCTGGAAGCGTTCTCCGTGACTTCCAGATAGCTTTCCTCTTCGGGTTCCTTGCTCTTGAAGATAGCCATTTGACTTGTTCACCTAATAATCTATTTGTATCTATTAAACCTTATTTCTTAAATCTTCTGAACTCTTCCAGCATGCTCACCAGGTTCCATATCTGGGTCCTTGTATAGAGCGGCATGTTGGGGTCTTCCATTATTGTGTCCAGGCTGTTCACTACGCTGCTTATCTTCATCTCCAGGCTGTCGTCTACCTTGTTGAGCGCGTTCCTGGAATCCTCTATCACAGTCCTTATGTTCTTTGGAACTGTCCTGTCGTTCAATATCATGTTCAATATTTCCAATGCTCTGTCCACTATGACCACCAGTCCTTTCCTATCAATAATTAGCATCACTCTATAATAAATAGTCGCTATTCCTTTAAAATATTCCTCAGCTTCCCCTGCAGGTCCTTTAGCTTCTCCTTAATCTTCAATTCCACCGTGTCCAGCGACTTTATCTTCAGTCCAAAATCCTCCTTGCTGTCGGCCAGCTCCTTCTTAAGCTCGTTTATGTCCTTTTTTACCATGACCGAGCCGACTATCTTGTACGCATTCTCCTGCTTTGTGCCGTTCAGCTCTTCCACTGCCTTTTCAATCTCCAAAGACTGCATCTTTAGCGTCTCTTTCTGTATCATCACGTTCTGCATCTGCTGCTGGTAGCTCTGGAACTGCATCAAAAGTTCCTTTGCATCGTCCGACAGTTGCTCGGGCATAAAAATCACGTCAAGCGTATTGATTAATTGGTGGTGTTTGCTTTAAATACCCTTGGCTGCCTACATCTTTAAATAACTTGGTTTACAAATGTTAATCGTGAGCGGACCGGACATAACCGAGCTCTTGGAAAAGCTGTATGAGAAGCTTCCAGGCACGGCCGACTCCAAACTTCCGTATCTTCAAGAGATTACAGAAAAGGACAGAGACGGAAAGGAAACAATAATAGGATGGAGACTGGTTCTTCCCTACGCAGGTCCACCTTTCAGAATAACGGGCAGGATTTACGACAGCCTGAGCAAGGAATACAAGCTGCTGATAGAAAAGATATCGGGCAACATCATGACAATGCTTCCCATAGACAAGAAAATAGAAATTCCGTATGATACGGAAAGAGTGACTGTGGAGATTTCGGCCAGCTAGACCAAGAGGTGCAGTGGCGTGACGAGCAAAGCGATTTTCATAGGCGCCGACCACGCGGGCTTCAACCTTAAGGAAATAGTGAAGAAGTTCCTGGCTGAAAAGGATTATCATGTGGAAGATGTGGGACCGCACAGGCTAAATCCCGATGATGACTATCCTGATTATGCTGTAAAAGTTTGTGAAAAGGTTTTGGAGAACAATGCGAAAGGCATTCTCATCTGCGGCACTGGCCAGGGCATGGATAGGGTAGCAAACAAGATTCCGGGCATACAAGCTGCAGTCTGCTGGGACGAGTCTTCTGCCAGGATTGCAAAGGAGCATGGAAATGTTAATGTGTTGTGTTTCGGTGGAAGAGTGGTGAAGCCGGACATGGCCAAAAGGATGGTAGAGACTTGGCTAGATACTGCTTTTAAAAACGAGGATAGGCATGTCAGAAGGATAGACAAAATCAAGAAGATTGATATGAAAAGGATTAGTCTCTAGTTGACAATTTATATCATCGTTTTCTGATTTGCTAAATTCTGTCCCAGAAGCTAAGTGCGACAGAGGGTTT
>CAYJRO010000115.1:0-3512 GCA_964372425.1 uncultured archaeon | reverse complement strand
ACCAGCTTCTTCATAAGATCCACATATTGTAGAATTATGTTTGACCTTATTTGAATTTTAAAAACATCATTGTCCTTTCAGCCTACAATCTTCCCCAAAATGCCTTTCTTCTTTACAACAACAGTCTTGGCCTGTTCTCCCAGACTTTCCAAAAACTTCTTGGTGATTCCGACGAATGCTTCGTTAGAGTATTCTTCCATCTTTCCCTTGTCGGAAAACTCGGCAATTTTAGAGTCAAAAGACAGCGATCCCAGGAAAGGAATCTTGGCCCCATCCGCAAACTTCTCTGTCCTCGACTGACCGTAGACTTCCATCTTGCCGCCGCAGTGTTCGCATATTGCATAACTCATGTTCTCTATCATACCATAGATTGGTACGTTCATCACGTGGCTCATGTTGATGGCCTTGCTCACTATCTTCTTCACCAATTCCTGCGGGGATGTCACAA
This sequence comes from uncultured archaeon, assembly GCA_964372425.1. Classification (GTDB taxonomy): domain Archaea; phylum Aenigmatarchaeota; class Aenigmatarchaeia; order CG10238-14; family SCSR01; genus DATDXT01. Next base: position 3,064 of record CAYJRO010000115.1, on the reverse strand, counting down.
TCACTATACCGTCTATCGGGAAGAACTGGAAAACAGTCAGAGGTATGTCAGAGCTCCCTGGTGGCATGTCAAGCAACAGGAAGTCCAGCTCGCCCCACTGAATGTTCTCATAAAACTGCCTCAATGCATTAGTAAGCAGCGGTCCTCTCCACATGACTGCAAGCTCAGGGTCCTCCAGCAGGAAATTGATGGAAATAACCTTTATCCCATTCTTTGTTTCCGGCGGCGCAGGCTTGGCCTCGTAGACTTTGCTGCCTTCTATGCCGAAGACGTGTGCTATGCTTGCCCCTGTCAAGTCCGCATCCAAAATTCCTACTTTGTAGCCCATCCTGTTGAGCTCGCATGCAAGTGAAGAAGTGACAAAAGATTTCCCCACGCCCCCCTTGGCGGATACAACAGCTATTATCCTCTTGAAACTCTTCTTGGAGAACTTCTGTCCGTACTCGGCCCACGTCTTCTTTACTGTCCCCTCCTCGCCGCTGCCTCTTATATTAGCTGCAAGCTGGCCTCTCTCCTCTTCGGTCATGTGGGTGAGCTCCACTTGCACATTTTTTACTCCAGGCACCTGCATCACGGCATTTGTGACATCGGTCTCTATTGTGTCCGACAGCGGGCATCCAGCTATGGTAAGCGCGACTTTTACCTTCACCTTCTCGCCTTCTATCAGGACGTCCTTTATCATGTTCAGCTTGGTTATGCTCGCACCTATCTCGGGGTCCTTCACTCCATCCAGAGCATTCATCACAAGATTCTTGTCTACCATAACTTTCCATATTGTATTTGTCCTAGTCAGCAATATAGATATCTAAAACAGGTAACATTCTAAATACCATCACTCTGAAATTCCCTTAACAATGGACGCCAACGATTTGATGAAAGTGGGGCTGGTGTTGAGAGATTCTGTTCTTTTTAACTCCATTCCTTTGGAAGAAGCAAGCCTCTTGCATTCTATGTCTATGTCGTAAAGAATCTCCAAATTGTCGGCGACGAAGCCCACCGGACATATCAAAACATTTTTCACGCCTTCGTTGTTCAGCACTTCCAAGGTTTCCAGTACGCCTGGTCCAAGCCACTCTTCGTTGGTATGGCTGGCACTCTGGTAGGAGAATCTCCAGCCCTTCAACCCGAGACTCTTGGCCACCATACTACAGGTGCTTTCAAGTTCGTTGGGATAGGGGTCTTCATACCGAAGTATTTTGGTCGGAAGACTGTGTGCGGTGAATATCACAACGGTATCTTCCGGCAAATCTTTTATCTTCTCTTCCAGCCTTTCTACAAGAGCTTGTATGAACAGGTCGTTGGTAGCCCAACCGCCAACATGATAAATATCCATCTTAGAATTCAGCTCCCCGACAGATTTCCTAACAGCCTCGTGATATGATTCTATAGTCATCTTTGAGTAGTGTGGGGTCAGAGGAAGTGCCACTAGTCTATCGTGCCTGTTACCAACTATATCTGCAACAGCTTCTTTTATGAATGGGTGAGAATGCTTCATTCCAATGTAGACCTTGAATATCACATCGGGGTTATCATTCAGAATCTTTTCTAGTTCTTCGGCCTGCCTTTTAGTTATCTCCAGCAACGGCGAGCGCCCACCGATCATTACATAGCGATTCTTCAGAGATTTGACTTCCTCTTCTGTCGGGCTGCGCCCACTTTTTATATGAGTATAATATTTTTCTACCTCCTCCAGATTTCTTGGACTGCCGTAGGCCATCAGAAGAACAGCCACCGATTTTCCTGCCATACTTTACTACAAAATAATTTGCTAGCCATTATTTAATCTATTGCTGTGCTCGTGTACTGTATTAACTAGTTCTACAACATTCTCCACAGGTGTCTCAGGCAGTATGCCGTGCCCAAGATTGAATATGTGTCCGGGCCGGTTGCCAGCCCCAATTAGAACTTCTATAACCTTTTTCTTCACATGACCAGTTGGCCCGAGAAGTACAGACGGGTCAAGGTTGCCTTGTATGCCTACATTGTAGCCGATGCGTCTCCAAGCCTCGTCCAGAGAAATCCTCCAGTCCACGCCAATCACATCGCCGCCCGCTTCTTTCAAAGCTTCCAGCAGATGAGCAGTGTTCGTCCCAAAATGTATCGCCGGAATTCCCAATCCCCTCAGCTCCTCAAAAATCCTTTTAGAGTAAGGCATGACGAACTTCCTGTATTCCTGAAGGCTTAGACATCCCACCCAACTGTCGAACAGCTGGACCACTTGTACTCCTGCAGAGACCTGTTCCTTCAGATAATCAACAACCAAATCCGACAGCTTTCCCATCAGCGAATGCCAGATATCAGATTCTTGGCGCATCAGGTTTTTGGTTCTTTCGAACACCCTTGAAGCACCGCCCTCTACCATATAGCTTGCAAGCGTGAACGGTGCGCCAGAGAAACCTATGAGTGGGACCTTCAGATATCTTCTGAGTATCCTTATGGTTTCGAATACGAATGGCACATCTTCCTTGACTTTTGCTTCGACAAGTGATTCAACATCCTCTCTTTTCCTCACAGGTTTGTGTACTATCGGGCCGACTTTGTCCTTTATCTCGAACTTCACGCCTATTGTTTCCAGTGGCAGCATGATGTCGGCAAAAATTATAGCAGCGTCCAAGCCAAGCTTCTCGACCGGCAACATAGTCACTTCAGCTGCGATTTCTGGATTCCTGCAGATTGATAGCACATCATACTTTTTCCTTATTTTCCTGTATTCTGGCAGATATCTTCCTGCCTGTCTCATTATCCACACGGGTGTGCAGTCAACTTCCTCGCGTCTGCAGGCCTTCAGAAGACGTTCATTTACAGAAGACATCTATCCCACCTTCAAATCTTTCAATGCAATCTCCGCGGCTTCCAGCGTAGAATTCATGTCGTCTTTAGAGTGTGTAAGAGAGACGAACAAAGACTCGAACTGCGAAGGCGGCAGATAAACGCCGTTATCCAGCATGCCATTGAAGAACTTGGCATAAGTGCCTGTGTCCGAGCTCTTTGCAGAAGCATAGTCTGTCACATTCTTTCCTGTGAAGAACATCGTCATCATGGAGCCGACGCGATTGATTGTCGC
>CAYJRO010000114.1:0-3519 GCA_964372425.1 uncultured archaeon | reverse complement strand
TGGTGAAGCTTGTGGAAGAAGGGAAACTAGGAAGGAAATCCGGCGAGGGATTTTACAAATACTAGAAACAAGATATTTAAACTTATCTTATCATAAATGATTTATGGCTTTGGAAGACTTGATTTTGGAGTGTGTAGACAACTACATAAATAATACGGATTCTATTGTGCGAGATGTGTCAACTAAACTCAAGGAAGGCTCTTATTTGTCAACTAGTAATCCCATGATTTCGAGCAAAAGTGTCTTGGAAATAATGGAAAAATACAAAGTGTCAAAAGATGGTTTTAAGGCGACGCTTGCTTACGGGGCAGTTATTATAGAACCCGAAATCGGGACTTTCGATTTACAAAAGGCTTACGAGGCCTTGTTGCCTGTTGCAGGACAGTATGGTCTTACATTAAGAAAAAAAGGTCTGTTCAGGAGAAAGCTTGAAATATATGAAGATGGGTGGAAGGACAAGTTCTTGGGAAATTTCGGCAAAGCACTAGATGACTTCGAGACAAAAACCACAGAATTAATCAATTCAGGAACTGTACCTGAGGATACGGCTCCACAAGTACAGCTACTGCCAGGTCTTATGTGGTTAGTTGAAGCTCTAAAAAACAGAGACGAGTCTTCTGAACATCTGGAAGTGCCAGTCCACTTAGAAGTTACGCCCCATTACATCACTGTTATTGCGCAATCGAATTCATTAAAAAACCCCGAAACAAGAAGGCAGAAGATGAGCAAAAGCCTTGAGCTCTTGAGGGCGATAGAGATATCATATTCTTCCAGCTAAAAGCGAATATTTATTTTTAACATGCCTAACCTATCTTATGGACATCGTGGACAGGCTATATGTTCCTCTGACTGCTGAGGCTTACGGATGGTACAAGTCTGGCGGCAAGAGGTACGAGCTAAGGAAGCACGGCAGGCAGTTCAGGGAAAAATACGTCTATACAGGAAGGCTCGTCCAGCTAAGGAGAGGACACTCCGGGGAAAGCACTTGGGGCGCAGTCGGAGAAGTTATCGTAGGCACTATAGAAGAAATATTTTCCACCATAGATTACAGGAAAATCATACCGATTGCTAACAGCAGAGAGGAAGCTATTCGGAAATCCAAGGAGTTCGGGCTCGACAATAATACCGAGTGCATAGCGTTCGAAGTATTGCTAGAATAATATGCTATTTCTTCTGCGCAATCTTGCTATAATTGACCAGCGCAGCCATGGCCCTGACAGCCCTCTCTGGCGAATCGTACACAGGTATACCCTTGCTCTCCAGCTCCTTTATAAGCTTGCGGCTAAAGTCGCTTCCGGTTGAAAAGCAAAGTATAGGCTTGCCGAAAGACTTCATCCTCTCGATTGCGTCCACCAAAGTGGTCTCCAGAGTAGGAACTTGAAAACCCACGACAACGACAACACCGTCATACTCGCCGGAATTCAGGACAGCTTCCATTACTCTTGCATACCTTTCTACGGTGGCATCGGCAGTAAGATCGATGGGGTTTCTCAGGCTTCCCACGTGGCTTGACGCGCTCTGCAGGCTGCTCTTCAGTTTGGCAGAAGGCTCTGGAAGATTCAGGCCGTACTTCTCGGCTTCGTCTGTGGAAAGTATCCCGAAACCGCCGCCGTCCGTGATTACGGCTATCCTGTCCCCCTTGGGCAGGGGCTGAAGGAAAGTCTTGGAATAGTCAAGGAATTCCTGCCAGTTGCGCGCTTCCACAATTCCCAGCTGCTTGAAGACAGAAGAATAGACTTTGTAGCTTCCTGCCATGCTGCCTGTGTGGCTGGCCGCGGCCTTTGCTCCGCTCTCGGTCTTTCCGCCCTTCAAAACTATGATCGGCTTCCTCCTTCCCACAGCCCTTACAGCATCCACAAACTTCTTGCCGTCCTTCAAGCCTTCTATGAAAGCGGCTATCACCTTAGTGCTGGAATCGTTTGCAAGATAGCTTATCAAGTCGCTCTCGTCTATGTCCATCGCATTCCCATAGGAGACGAACTTGCTGACTCCTATGCCGTGCGCTCCTATGACATCCAGCACCGTGGAGCCTACTGACCCAGACTGGCTTATCATGCTTATCTGCCCCCTTTCGGGTATCCTTATCCTCTCCTTGGGCAGGAAAGTGGCGTTCAAGCCGGTGTGCCCGTCATAAAATCCCAGCACGTTCGGGCCGAGCACCCTTATCTTGCTCTTGCCTACAAGATCCTTGATGCTTTTCTCGAGCTTTGCCCCGGCTTCCCCGGTCTCGGAGAATCCGGATGATATTATAATCACAGACTTGACTTTCTTCTCGATGCATTCTGCAAGCACTTCCGGCACGCCGGCGGCAGGCACCGCTATTATTGCCAGGTCCACGCCGGCTTCTATGTGCCTTATAGACTTGTACGACACGACCCCCAGTACGGAGGTGACGTTAGGGTTTACAGGAAACACCCTTCCCTTGAAATTTGACTTTAGCAGGTTGCTGAATATCTCGTATCCTATCTTGCCGGGTGTGCGGCTGGCACCTATGACGGCTATGGAACCCGGACCGAAAAGGCTTTCCAGCGACATTTTTTGAAGCACCATTTATACTTTAGTCAGCCCTTCCATATAATACTTACTGTTTTGCTGTTACATGTGTACAGTAGTATTTAAACATTGTTATAAAGCATCATATATTTCGCACCCCAGAAACATCGTACAAACTACTGCGAAAAATCCTGCCGGCACGCCCCTGCCCATGTTTTCCCAAAGCTTAAATCTATTTTCGGCCAAATTATTCATAGGTGGTTAAATGGCGACTCCTGCTGAAACAGTGACAAGGACTTTCCTACAGCACGGTATATTCGACATAATTATCTTCGCGATGGTGGCTGCCATAGTCTATGCAGTCCTGAGGAAGACCAAGATACTGGGCGACTCCCCAGTGGTAGCAGGGATAATCTCTCTCGGCGTGGCTTTCCTCATTTTTGGCTATCCCATAATAACCGGCACAGGCAGCATACTTGTGGGCATAACCAGTTTCTTCACCCAGGTGGCAGTCATAGGACTGGTGCTTCTGGTCGGTTTCCTGCTGGCAAGCTTCTTCTATCCGGACTTGCAGGAGTTCCTAAGGAAGACGTTCATCCACAGGTCGGTGCTTTCGATCATGATAGCATTAGGTTTTGTCCTCCTTGTGACAAGCGGCCTCATCTCAGTCATATGGGACACCCTGACAGGACCTTCAGACAGCCTGCAGCCAGGCGGTGAAGGAGGGTCGGGACGCCTGCCGCAAAACGTTTATATTTTCATAGCAGGCATAGTTTTATTTGTGGTGATGATAATAATAGCGGCCGGAGTGGTAAGGAGCAGTGAGTAGCATGGCGACGCCTTTCGATCTAGTTATAAACAACCTGAAAGGGCTCGGCTTTTTCGAATTCTTATTGCCGTTCATGATAAGTGCTGCTATATTTTATGGATTGCTAAGGAAATCCAAGGTGTTTGGAGATCCTGACAAGAACGTCGGAGTGAACGCAGTCGTAGCTTTGGGGGCGTCATTCATGGTCTGGGCAGCGC
>CAYJRO010000113.1:0-3607 GCA_964372425.1 uncultured archaeon | reverse complement strand
ACCCGCTGTATGCAGGAGTGATGAGCTTCATAATAGATGGGGGCAGGGCAATGCTGATAGCCGGCGGCAGGGGAAGCGGAAAATCCAGCCTTCTTGGAGCAGTAATGCTGGAAATCATGAGGAGGTTCAGGATAATAGTGCAAGAGGACAGTGTTACTGGCGACAGCGAAATGCTTGTTGAAATGAATGGCAGGCTAGAAAAAGCAAAAGTTAAAGACATCGTCGATCCTCTGGTGGAAAAATACGGAGGTGTTGACTTTGCTGGAAGGGACATTGTGGACAAAAATCCTGAAAACGTGAAAGTGTTTTCCCTCGATTCTAAAAACAACATGGTTCTTTCTGCCGTATCTCATTTTTTGAGGCATAAGGTGAAAAAGGACATTTTTGAGGTTACTACAAGAACCGGCAAGTCGATAAAAGTCACTGGCGACCACTCTCTGTTCACCTACCAAGATGGTGAAATCAAAGCTGTCAAAACAAATGAGCTGGAAGAAGGAAGCTTAATAGTGACTCCTAGAACTTTGCCCGCAGGGAACGGCGGGGGCTTGGAGTTCATAGACCTCCTCGACCACCTTGATAGATTAAGGGGCACTTTTGTCGTCGGTGCCAATGTTGGACCGTTCGTTGAAGCTAATAGAAAAGATGTCAGACGTGCCGCTGACAAATGCGGCTACAAATACCCCAAAGGCATGATACAGCATTGGAAAAGAACGGGCTCTATTTCTTCTGAGGTGCTGCATGTGTTGCTGAAGGGGGGGCTGAAAATAGGCAGGGAAAATCTCAAAATAAGGGGCTACGGACATTCGAAGCATTTGCCTACAATAATTAAAATAACGGATGACCTTCTGAACTTCGTGGGGCTTTGGCTGGCTGACGGATGTTACGATAAGCATAATGTTATATTGTCGGTGGTCGACGAGCATTCAAGAAAAATTGTCAAGAGTGTTGCTGATTCGCTGCGATTGAAAGTTAGAATGCATTCGGACAAGTTTTCATTGGTGATAGATTCCAAGGTTCTGAAAGATGTGATGAGAGGCGTGGCCGGCCTTGAAGGAGACGCCTACACCAAAAGAATTCCTGTGTGGGTTTTTAATCTCTCTTGGCACCAGATTTCACAGGTTCTGAGGGGCCTGTTTTCTGGCGACGGCCATGTGTCCAAGTATGAAATAGAGCTTGGCCTTACGTCTTTGAGCCTGTTGAAAGATGTCCAGACGCTGCTTTTGATGAGAGGCATAATCTTCAGGATAGGTAAGATGAAACAAAGGGATAATGTATATAGCGGCCGCATAAGTAGCATAAGGATGGCGGGTGCATTTAAAAATGAGATAGGGTTTTTGCAGCCAAGCAAAATGGAAAGGTTGGGCGTAATTTGCTCGAGGCAGCCTCGCCGTCTAGGCAGTGATTCTGTTTTACAGATTAATTACAGTGTATTTGACCGGCAAAACCCGCCTGTACCGATTGCACCAACCGGCTTACCTGTCGGCTACGGGGAGAGTTTTGGGAATTTTGTATTCTCAGGAACAGAAGATTTTAAAAGAGACGCATTGGATGAGCCATTGTCTCAGATATTTTTAGATGAGGTAAAGAGCGTGAGAAACACGGGAAAAACTTCGGACTATGTCTATGATTTTTCTGTGCCTGGCTGTGAAAACTTCGTCTGTGAAAACATACTGGCCCACAATACGCCCGAGCTGGCAGTGGATCTCATGAGGCAGCTGGGCTATAACATAACCGCACTCAAGTCAAGGTCGATAATAACACAGATGCAGACAGAACTGTCGGCCGAGGATGCGTTGAGGACGTCCCTCAGACTTGGAGATTCTGCGCTGATCGTTGGCGAGGTGAGAAGCAGGGAGGCCATAGCGCTGTTCGAAGCGATGAGGATAGGCGCGCTTGCCAACATCGTTGCGGGGACCATACACGGGGAGTCGGCATACGGCGTTTATGACAGGGTGGTGAATGACCTAGGGGTGCCGCCGACTAGCTTCAAGGCTTTGGACGCATTGACCATAACGAACAAGCTCAGGTCGCCAGACGGCTTGAAGACTTTCAGGAGAGTGGTGGAACTGACAGAGATCAGGAAGAAATGGAAGGACGACCCGGCCGACGAGGGGGGATTCGTGCCGCTGATGCAGTACTCGGCAAAGGAGGACACGCTAAAGCCCACTGACACATTGATGGAGGGCGAGTCGGAAGTTTTGAACGAGATTGCCAAGCGTGTGCGTGAGTGGCGCAGCGCATGGGACGTGGTCTGGGACAACATACTTCTCAGGAGCAAGGTCAAGGAGACCATAGTGGAGTATGCTGACAGGCTGAACAGGCCGGACATCCTGGAAGCCGACTGGACCGTCGAGGCAAACGAGATGTTCCACACTATCGCAAGCCAGGTGAGGGAAGAGGTGGGCGGCCTTGACTCCAAGATGATTTATGAGAAATGGCTGGGATGGTTCGAAGGAAAGATCAAGATTACAGCTGCTTAGCTTTTTTTATTACTCGCCGACGAATTTCCTGATAAGAGGATGCGCTTCGTCCAGTTTCTCGTTGCTCAGCTGCTGGTAGTAATTGTACAGTATCATGACCGTTAGCAGGATGCCTGTCCCTGTCCCAATGGCTCCTGTAAGGTCTGCCAGTGCTGCAAGCAATCCTACCGAGAAGCCTCCTATTACAGTCAGCTGCGGTATGTACCTGTTCAATACGGATTCCATGATCTGCGGGCTTTTCCTGTAGCCGGGTATGTGCATGCCAGAGCTCTCTATCTGCTCTGCCACCGACTTTGCATCCATCCCCGCAGTGTTCACCCAGAATATGCCAAATATAGTCGCCATGGTCGTGAGGAAGATGACATAAATGATGATTCTGAGAATCTCCTGCGTGGTGAAGAAGTTCTCCTCGAAAATGCCTATGAGGACGTTTCGCGGCGTGGAAAGGTAAAATGCAAGACCGCTGACAGGATTGTTGTTGGCATCATAGCAGCCGAGAAGGCCGCACGAGAGGCCATCGGGCGTGGGCTGCAGGCCTACCCTTCCTATAAGCTGCATGTTCGCTATAAGTGCTGCTGCAAGGATTACAGGTATGTTGCTGGTGTAGAACAGGTTGAGCCCCCAGTTCCTTCCGAACCCGCGAAGCAGCGTGAAGGTCAGCGGCAGGTTCACAACTATGCTCTGCATGTATACCACTATAAGAAAAACTGATATGGTAGCCATCAAGGGCATGATGCTTATGAGCGCATTCACGACTTCGGATGAGAACACAAAGTAGAAGAAATTCCACATATGTCCAATATAAGGTCCGGGGCTGAAGGCGTTCGGCAGCGGATTGGCCAGCGGCGAGAAGAGCCCCTGAACTATCTGCGTGGAGACTCCTGCTATGATGAAAAGGCTTATGCCCGACCCGAAGCCCCACTTCTGCACAAGCTCGTCAAGGAAAATGGCGATTATGCCTCCGATGGCAAGCTGCATTATTACTCCTATCCTTATAGCAAGTGAGTCGGGCACCGGGAACGCTCCGGCGAAGACGAATGCCGCGCCTTCCAGGAAGCAGAAGGCTATCGCCAAAAATTTGCTCCATGTCTGGAACTTGCGCTTGCCTTCCGGCTTATTCGTGTCGA
>CAYJRO010000112.1:0-3644 GCA_964372425.1 uncultured archaeon | reverse complement strand
CAGTACACTTTTCCTTGCTTGTGCGGACGGGCGTGAGTTTGCCATATATAACCCGGCACCAGTAAGAGAAGGTTCGTTGGTTCTTGCCAGATGGGGAAAGGATAACAGATTGGAAGCACTTTACACTGTGACCGATGTTATAAAAAATGTTGTAGAAACAGGTACTTATCTAAAAGGCAAAAGCTACGATATGCCGGCAGAAGTACCTTTAAGTGAGATTGAAGACTGTAGAAAAGACACCGGATGATTATAAGGATGCTACAAGTCCTAAAGCAGTATGTTGTCGAAAAGTTGCAGAGAGGTTCGTTGCCAGAATCAAGGTTCTTTTGTAAACATGGCTGTGTTAAGATAATCTGTCCGTATTACGCGCAGTTTTATGACAAGAAATAAACAGCTTAATCTTACTCTTCAGCCTCTTCTTCCCCGTCCTCTGTCCTCAGGCTCTTGCTCAGGTCCCTTATGAGCTTCCTCACGTACTCCCTCATCTCGTACACGTCCTTGTCAGAGACCTTCTCCAGCTTGTCCTCGTCCACGAGCTTCTTCATGCCTTCTATCCTGTTCCATATGTCCCAGTAGTAGCCGCTCACCCTCCTCGAGTCCACAAAGTCCTTCTTGAAAGCCTCGCCCACGGGCATCCCCAGCTTGCCTTCCATCTCCCTGACCACCTTGCTGAAATCCACATCGGATGTCTGGGCGTCGTCCAGTTCCCTGGGAAGCTTCACCTTGTGCACAGTCTTCAAAGCCGTGACAGCGGCCTTCAGCATGACTTCATAAGTCCTCTTCAGTATCTTCTCCTTCTTCCTGAATTCCAATGCATTAAGCAGCCCAAACATCTTCTCGGTGAACTTGTCAGCCTTTCCCAGCCACTCGTCCACGAAAGCGCCAGTCACGTCAGTGAGGTCCTTGTGCTCTATCTTCTTCCTTATCTGGACTATCTCCTTCAGCCATTCCGCATACTCCTTTTCCAATATGCCGGGTTCCACGAGATACTTCATTACATCATCATAAGCCTTGTTTGGCACAGGAGGCGGAAGCCCCATGAACATAAGCACTGCCTGCACTGTGTTCAGCATCGAATAAAAGCAATCCTCTGCCAGCATCAGCAGCTTCACTGTCTTCGCCCTCATCAGCTTCTTCGGCGCGCCCTCCATGTAGTTCTCTATGGCTTCCCTGGTGCCTGTTATCTTGCCCGACAGCAGCAGGTTCTTCCATGGCGTGAAGAAGCCCGTGTCGAACATAGGCACCCCCTCCTTGATGAAGTTGTATATTATCGGATGCCCCACCCTGGCATAATCAGTGAACTCTGTCAGAGAATAGCTGGGCTGCACTGAAATCAGGCTTATCTTGTTCTCCTTGCCGGATGCAGGATCCTTTATCGTGACCTGCGCATCGTCTATGCCATCGGCTATCTTTTCCATGTCGTCGTCTATCTTGTCCTGAAGCTCCGGTGTTAGCTCCTGAGAAGCGTCGTCCAGTATTACAAAAATGTCAATGTCGCTGGTGGGCCTGAACTCTTCCCTTGCCACAGACCCCATCATGACTATTGCCTTAACATATTTCCCATACTTTTCCAGGACCCTTTTGCCGAATTCCTTTACAGCCTTTAGTCTTCTTTCTTTTGCGTCAATCCCGTTGTCCATATTATCATTTTAAACGTTGTCTTTTTATACTTAAATTCCTTGGCTAAATAAAATATCAGTCCAGAAAACAACAATTTGTTCATGAAGCTTGTGCCAATACTGATGGTTCTTGTACTGGGGTTCCTAGCCTACTATCTATACAACAACTATGAATCATTTTTGGACTTGGGCAGCTATGTAGCACAGCCGCAGGAAGAGCAGTCGACATATGTTCATGTGCCTGATGCAGAAAAGCCGAACATTACTGCCTCCACTTATATGCCGCTCCTTTTTCCAAACATAAGGTTCGGCAGGATGCCAGTCATGTATTATCTGGACTTGGAAAGCGGAAAAAAAGTGCCGTGGTTCAAGGAGGATTTCAACGTGCCGAATGTGATAGAGGCCTTCGATACATGGAGCCAGGCCACCGGCAGCAGGCTGTCTTTCATCAGGACCTACGATGAAGACGATACCCAGATAACAGTCAGTTGGACCACCAATCTAAATGCGACAAACACGACTAGGGGTGTGGGTGAAGGCGGGCCGATAGCTTTGGTCGACACCGGTCTGTTCAACCTTACCACCAAAGCAGTGATGCACATGCTTCCGGCAGGGACAAAGTGCGTGGACGTCAACAGGGCTCTGCACGAGCTCGGTCATGTGCTAGGATTCGACCACACTTCAGACAGTGAAGACATCATGTACCCATACGAAAGCTGTTCCAGAAGGATAACGGACAAGGAGACAAGAACGCTGGAAAGCCTCTACCTGCTAGATTCCATGCCGCAGTTTCGCCTCTCCAACATCTCTGCTTTCGTGCATGGAGGCCTGCTAGACATAAACTTTACTGTCAAGAACATCGGCATCATAGAATCGCCGCCCACATCATTGGCCATATACGCAGACGACAAAATGGTGCACACACTTTCAATCGAAAGCCTAAAGCCGGGCAGCGGTCTGGTGGAATTTTTGAAAAACGCGAGGATGCAGCCAGGAAGCCAGAAGTTGAAACTGGCGGTCGACCCGCAAGAAAACATAGGAGTATGGTACAGGAACCTTACAGTTGTAGAGCTGAATCTATACTGAGCCCACGGGGCACCAGATGCCAGCAAACGGATCGTCCAGCAGGATTTTACCCCATTTGAAATACTTCCATTGCAGGTTTTCAGCAACAGTATTGTTCAGATGATTGTAGTAATTATGGTTGTAATGCTCCCAGAACTTGTCCATGTGCTTCTCGCAGTACCTGTCGGGGCAATGCATTATTATCAGATGTGTCCTGTCTAGGCTTGAGAAATCGTCGTAGCTGACAACACTGCCGTCTATGGTTACAGTCTCTCCCATTTCTATCTTGTCATAGAACTTGGTTATGACAGAGTCGCCGTCCATCCTGTCTAGAATAGGCGTGGCGCAGCCTCTGCCCACAGTCTTGCAATAGTATTCTTGGACTACTATGACCATGACGTCTTTGAAGTCTCTGTTGCTGGTTATATTCACCTGAAAGTTCATAGGCACGCCTACAAAAAACACAGGAACACCATCAAATTCAGCGCCGCCAAAGCCACTAAAGTCCCAATTCGCAAAGGCGTCTTTGTATCCAACAGTGTACTCGAAAGGAATCTTCTCCGCCGAGACAGCCGGCAACACAAGCAATACGGCCAACAAGGCAAATACAACCCTCATGATAATTGATTTTCTCGGCAAAACTTAAAACTATCTGTTCTTCTCCCAGATGTTTCTGGCTTTCCGCCTGCTTACAGCCTCGTACAGTAGGACAAAAGCCTGTATAGACAAGACGAACAGCGCATAAGGGAAGAAAAAGAAGAAAACCAGTGCATGCCTGATGTCAGGCCTTACAAACTTTATGATGATAAGAAGGAAGTAGAATGACGACAGGGAGAAAGCAGTGAGGGCAAGTAGCAGGGTCGTGTTGAGGCTGTATTGTCCTTCTAAAAGCCTGTAGACGCTTTCCATCACCCCGTAAGTCGTGAGCCACGAAAAGAAATACTTCACCACTTCCATGGA
>CAYJRO010000111.1:0-3675 GCA_964372425.1 uncultured archaeon | reverse complement strand
AACCCGTGGGTGCGGCCCATCCTAGACCTTTCTGTGGTCTTCCCGGCATTCATCATAGTCATAACAGCCTTCCTTTTCCACGAGCTGGCGCACAAGTACATGGGTATTAGATACAACTGCGAGGCCTATTTCAAGCTGTGGCCTCAGGGGCTTCTCATAGGACTTGTAACGCTTTTCCTTCCGATAAAGTTCGTCGCGCCCGGCGCTACAGTAATCAACCCTCACAAATACGGAAGGTGGAAGTTCCACGAAGCCAGGCTGACTGTCAGGGAGATGGGAATCATAGCCCTTTCCGGCCCACTCGTCAACATAGGATTTGCCCTGTTGTTCCTTCCGCTCTCAGGAATCTCGTTCTTCGGTCTGCTCTCAAGCATAAATGCATGGCTGGCATTTTTCAACCTCTTGCCCATACCGCCGCTGGACGGCAGCAAGGTCATAGTCCTGAACCACTGGATATGGTTCCTGATGGTACTTGTAAGCGGCATAATGACGTTTTTGTTATAAAAGTGAGATTGGATGAGAATAATAGCGGACTTCCATTTACACAGCAGATTCTCTAGGGCGACAAGCAAAGATCTGAATTTGAACTCTCTGTCAAGCGGCGCCAAGCTGAAAGGTCTCAACCTGCTGGGCACGGGAGACTGGTCGCACCCCAGTTGGATAAAGGAACTTAAGGAAACCCTAACCGAAATGAGTGGTTCGGGTATCTACAGTTTTAAAGACGTCAATTTTATCCTGACTACAGAGGTTTCTACTATTTTTGAAAGAGGCGGCAAAGTGAGGAAGATTCATCACATAATCCATCTGCCTTCCTTCGAGATAGCCGAGCAGGTGAACGAGATTCTGGGCAAACATGGGAATCTGAAATCCGACGGCAGGCCCATATTAACCGTAGATGCTGTCAGTCTGGTGGAGGAAGCCATGAAAATTAGCAAAGATATCTTCATTTATCCCGGGCACGCCTGGACCCCATTTTTTGGGGCGGTCGGCAGCAAGTCGGGCTTCGACTCTCTGGAAGAATGCTATCAAGACCAAGTCAAACACATACACGCCCTGGAGACCGGCCTTTCCAGCGATCCGCCTATGAACTGGAGGCTAAGCAAACTGGATAGATTCGCACTTTTATCCAACAGCGATGCGCACTCAGCAAACCCATGGAGGATAGGGAGGGAGGCAAATGTATTTGAATTAAAAAAACTGGATTACTGGGAATTACACAAGGCCATTGAAGAGAAGGACACCAAAAGGTTCTTGTTCACTGTTGAAGTCGAACCCAGCTATGGAAAATATCATTTCGACGGCCACCGCAACTGCAACCTATGGCTCACACCGGATCAGACCAAAAAAATGAACGGCATCTGTCCGAAATGCAAACGAAGGCTTACAATAGGTGTGTTGAACAGAGTAGAGCAATTGGCGGACAGACCGGAAGGATTTGCCCCGAAGGATGCCATACAATTTAAGACACTTCTGCCGTTGTACGAGATAATCTCGTTTGCGGCTGGTACGGGAAAACTCTACTCTAAGAGCACTATAGAAGAGAACTACAAGCTGATAAAAACTTTCGGCAATGAGTTCAATGTGCTGTTAGAGGCCTCGAGGGAAGACCTTTTGAAGTCTACCAGCGAGAAAGTAGCCCATGCTATAATCAAGGTCAGGGAAGGTAAGGTGAAGTATGTACCTGGGTACGACGGAAACTATGGCAAGCCTGTGTTCGACGAGAATTTCAAGCTGGAAGAGATGAAGATACCTTCCCAGAAGAGCTTGACAGAATTTTGATTTATTTCAGTTTTTCGACGACCAAAGTACCCTGTACCCACGGATGGTCTCCGAGCGGCCCGTCAAGGCACGGCTTGCACCATATCCTGAATGTCCCAGGCTTGTCGGCTTCGAAAACTATCGTCTCGGGCGAAGTTACCACAGTGTTTATTCCGTACTCGTCTATGGTGAAGCCGTGGTGGTGGCTGGGGTTGTTGCTGGAGGCATAAATCTTTACAATCTGCCCCTCGTCCACTCGTATCCTGTTATACCAGTTGTCATTTGGTGAGAAATACATGCCACCGTGATCTATGGTAAGTATGAATTCCCTAACCACAAATGGCTTGGATGGCTGTGCAACCGCATTGCTTGGCCTAGATTGCATCTGACTGGCATCATCAGATGATTCATTCGTGATTTCTTCGGTGCTGTCTAGTTTTTCGC
Source organism: uncultured archaeon (assembly GCA_964372425.1). Classification (GTDB taxonomy): domain Archaea; phylum Aenigmatarchaeota; class Aenigmatarchaeia; order CG10238-14; family SCSR01; genus DATDXT01. Next base: position 1,473 of record CAYJRO010000111.1, on the reverse strand, counting down.
CTTTTTCAAGAATTTCTCCCAACTGCCTGATGGCGTCGTCGGCAAGCATCCTTGCACTAGCAGCCTGAGCAAAAGACTCGTCATATCCTGTCTCATTCAACGCTTTGACTGAACCGTACATCTTGATGTCTGATTGGAACAAAAGTTGGTTGACAGACGTGACGTCAAAGCTGGAGTTCAGCCGCGACAACAAATATTTTGCTCGCGTTATCTCGTTTCTGGCATCCTCTATTGCGTCTACTGCTCTGTCTATTTTCAGCACTGTCAGGCCGCTGGCGAACTCCATTTCTCCTATCTGAGAGTCTACGACATCCGCCGGCCTTCCTGTTTCCTGCAGCAGCCTTTCCCTTAGGACGGTCTTCATGATGTAGACTTCGCTCTTGGTTTTCTTGTTTTCTATCAGCATGTTTTCCAATACGGACGCGGCAGAGACGTCCCGGGTCGCGTCAATCAGCCTGCCCGATACTGTTTTCAATTCTATCTCGTGCTCCTCCAGCTCCTTTTCTATTCCTATCACATTTCCCATCAACAACATTGTATCAGTACTTTTGAGTTTAGAAACCGCTGACGCGGCTGTGCGAGCCGCATTAGCATACTCCTTCTCGATGGATTCAAGATAATTCAGCTTGCCTTGTTCTATCATCTCATTCGCCTCAGACAGCCTTTCTCTTTCAACAGCCAGACTTTTTAATGCCTTCTGCTTGGCATCGAATGTAAGAAGCAGCGAAATCCTGTCGAAAAGAATGTCAAAAATATAGGAAAATTTGTCAGGCGTGGTGCCGGCTGGCGGAAGTGTTGAACCTGAAGATTCTTCGTGAGCAAAAACGCTTCCCATTAATATCAAAAGCATCATGGTAACTGGTACAAATATTCTGTGCGGAATATTCGGCTTCATGATAAAAACTAACTTGAAATGATACTTAAATGTTTCTAGTCGTTGAGCTGTAAAGTTAACGTCTGGAATTTTGAACAAAAAAATTAACTTTTCTTGACAACCAGCTTATTTTCTTTAATTTCTACTTCTAATTCCTGCCCCTCTTTCCATTTCAATCCTTCTATAATATTTGGAGGTATGACTAAAACCCACTTGGCGTATTCTACGTCTCCGACATTTCTAGAAAGCTGTTTTTGCAGTTTCATAATCTAAACAAAATACAGTAAAAATAGCATACAATAAAATTTATCAGCATCTATTTTACTTTATTATCTTCCCGTCTTCGATTTTATATTTAACATCAGCAATTTGTACAATCCTCTCGTCATGCGTGACAATAATAATTGTTTTTTTCTTCTCATGCGCTAACTTCTTTAATAAGCTAACAATCTCTTTTCCCGTTGTTGTATCGAGATTTCCCGTTGGCTCATCAGCCAAAACAATATCAGGATCATTTGCTAAAGCTCTTGCGATTGCTACTCTCTGCTGCTCGCCACCGCTTAATTTTGCAGGGAAGTGGTTAGCACGGTGCGACATTT
>CAYJRO010000110.1:0-3832 GCA_964372425.1 uncultured archaeon | reverse complement strand
TACATGCTCAAGATGAACGACATCCAGTACGATTATGATTATAATGGATTGCACGGCGGGACAAACAGGCTTACAGACTGCATAGTCAGGGGCGACGGCGACTCCACAGTTATAAAGTGGAACGGTCTGAGGGGAAGCAACTATGTGCATGACTACATCGAGGACCCGAACTATCTGCTCGACTTTTCAGGGGCCTGGCGCTGCGTGTTCCGCGACTTTAGGATGGATGTGTCCGCGTCAGCTCAAGTGACAATGGCAGATTCTTACAACGGCGACCCGGCCGGGCTGGAGTCGATACCCATCCCGGACATGGTCCTGGGAGTCAACGGCTGCAACTGGGATTTCATGGACTCGCAGTGCGGCGATTTGACAGTGTACAATGTCAGCATCTACAATCCAAGTCCCCGGGCTGCAAACGGCGTGGCCTATTATCCAAACTGGGGCATACTTTCATGGAAGAACAACGACCGCATCTGGGTAATCAACTCCAGGACCACCGGCAAACCTATGGGACTTGGAGACATCACGTTGGGCGCCCACAGCTCCAACAGCCTGGCACTCGGCAATGACGTCGCAGGCCCCATCACCACACTAACAGGCGGGGGCAACCTGTACAGCTATGACGGCACTGTGCCGGCTGGATACAACTACATCATATCAAACACAGAACGCCAAGGCACCTTGGATGGCTATGACTATAATGCAGGAATCATGGTTTCTGTTTTCGGCGACGTGGTGCGCGGCAATACTGTGAACGGAGGCATTGTAGCAAATTCGTATGTTGGAGGAGGGGATCCTACAATATGTCCGCCGCTATGCAACCATCCCAGAAACATTTTAATAGAAGGAAACTTAGCAGGCCATGTTGTGGTGTTCAGCAGGTCCGGCACAACGGCGGCTCCGCACAGCGCCACCATACGCTACGTTCGCACGACTGGCCAGTCTGGATACAGCGACTGCGGAGTCAGAATATCTTCGGAAATAAAAGACACTCTTGTAGAATACAACACCCTCCAGGGCTGGACAAGCTCGGCTGTGTGCGACTCCGGCACAGGCTCAATCATACGCAACAACAACGGCCCCTATTCGCCCAGTGCAAATCCAGTCTGGACCATTACCATTGAAAAGCCGCCGCGTCTGGCGACAGACTTCCGCCCCGGCGAAGTGGTGCCATTGTGGGGTGTGCTCAAGGCGGATGGCATACCAATGGAGAACGAAGCTCTGACTGCAATTATCGACGGCACTAGACAGATTCCGCTTAAGACGGGCGTGGGAGGAGTGTGGACGCTTGTCCTGGACGCATGGTGCGGGCTTGGCACAGGGCAGCATGCAGTACAGGTGAATCATGCCAAGGCAAGCACATCATCAGTCACAATTCTAGTCGCAGCGGGCGACACGCAGCCCCCGTCAGGTGACACCACCCCGCCGACAGTCTCCATCAGCTCCCCTCCAGCGCAGACAATAGTATCAGGCACGGTGACTATGTCTGCCAGCGCATCCGACAATGTGGGAGTGGCAAGAGTGGAGTTCTATGTCGACGGCAATATCAAGTCTACAGACACGTCAGGCCCATATTCCTTTTCATGGGACACTACAAATGCAGGAGCCCATCCGTGCATCGGGCCACATACTCATTCGCTTCAGGCAAAAGCCTATGACTCGGCAGGCAACGTCGGCACAAGCTCAGTTGTCACAGTCAACATGAATGACCCACCCTACTGCACGCCAAAGTGGCCTCACGTATCCGTCGTTTCTCCATCCGCGGTAAACCTCAACTACAACTTCGACGTCAGCCTCACTTATTCTCATGATGGTGGCGAGAACGGCGGCTTCCAGCTGAGGTGGCTTGACAGCGAGTTCGACATAGCGAATGCAGCAGGCTGCACTGTGCTTACAAATCCCTCCTATGCTACTGGGTGGGAGGGGGTGGAATGCGACCTGGGAAACACAGTAACGAAGACATTCACGCTAAAGCCTTTGTCTGCAGGAAGCAAGAAGCTCTACTACAGGGCGTGGGACTGGACAAGGGACTATAACTGCGGCACCAGAAGCGACTATAACCGCGACCCGCAGTCGGGCGCATGTTCCACCAGCTGCGACAGCTTCCCAGACGACTGGGCGAGATGCGATGCCAATTATGTCAGCATAGACATCCTTTCTTCCGCTCCTGTCTACTCCTGCGAGCCGACATGCGGCTTTGGGCTTGTATTTGCGACAAGCGGCAGCGTACAGCCAGGCACCTATCCGATAACAGTGTCAGTCACAGGAGGCTCCCTTACCAGGACAGCTGTCTACTACCTCACTATTGCTCCCAAGGACGTGTTCGACTTTTCCATGGCAGTCTTCCCTGTCTCGGATTCTATAAGCAAGGGCCAGACCTCGTCTTCCATTGTGTCAGCCGGCCTTGCGTCAGGCTCGCCACAGCCTGTCAGCTTCTCTGTTTCCGGCCTTCCTGACGGGGCTGCGGCCATCTTCGACACAACTTCCTGCTCTCCCACATGCAGCACAGCCATGGCCATATCCACTTCAAGCAGCACGCCAGAAGGCACTTATGACATAATCGTCAAGGGCGAGGCCGGCAGCATCTCCAAGACCGCTTCCTTCACACTGACAGTGAGCGGGCCTTCCGAGAACTCGTGCCAGGACGTCTGCGGCAAGAGGGCCCCCGGCGGGTGCTGGTGCGACCTGGAATGCAGCAGGTTCGGCGACTGCTGCGCTGACTACCGGCAGGCATGCATACTTGCAGCCGCTTCATGCGCAGGCTACTGCGGAGTACAGTCTGCAAGCGGGTGCTGGTGCGATGCCAACTGTGTCAAGTACGGCGACTGCTGCAATGATTATGTTGATGCTTGCCATCGAGCCTAATGATTATATTTTAATAAGCAGTTCGGACAAATAGTTATTTATGAGTAGATTTCTGTATCTGTCCTTAGCTTCCTTGCTGTCAACCATTCTTCTTTCGGCCGCTTCTTTTGCCGCCAACGAGGTTACTTTGTCGGTCAGCACAAGCACACTGACAATACCTTCCGGATCCTCTGACACTCTGACACTGACAGTAAGCAACAACCAGAACAAAGCTGATATTTTTACAATCACTGCTTTCCCATCACTGAACTTTTTCCTGAATGAACACGGTATCAAGGGAGAATTCCCTTCCTGGCTTGAGGAAATCAGGTTCAATGTTCCCATGGAAGCCCTTTCCTCCAAAATCATAGATATTTTATTCACTGTCAACAACTGCACTCCGACATCGCCGATTGCGAATGTCTTTGAGATATCCGCAACGTCCATCAGCGAGAAAAACGCCAATGCTATACAAAAGTTCGGCGTCCAAGTGAGAGGATACATTGCATGCATAATTTCCTTCAGCCTGGAAAAACAGGAACTGAACCCCGGAGATTCATTGAAAGTCGATATGAGCGTCAGGAACCTGCTGACAACAGCTATAACAAACAGCGTACTTGACGTGACAATTTCAAAAGACGGCAGTGCTATAAAGTCTTTTAGCGACACTGTGCTGGTTCCCGAAAGGAGCAGCAAGGACTTCTCTGTAAGCCACGTCTTGGACAATTATGCTGAACCAGGCATATACACTGTAGATCTGGTTATGAAGGGCGGCGACGGAAAGGTTGTGGATTCGAAGACCACTTCATTCAGGGTGAACAATGTCAAAAACGTCCTGACTTTCGAGTCAGAGAAGAACTACTTCTTTTACAGGGAACTTGCAATAGAGATCAGGAACGACGGCAACAGCCCCTCAGATGCGAGGACTGTGGAAAAATCCATGCCTGGCTACATGGGCTGGTTCTTCAAGCCAATCACAGCCGTCTCG
>CAYJRO010000109.1:0-3859 GCA_964372425.1 uncultured archaeon | reverse complement strand
TGAACATGGCCGAGGGCGACAAGCACGAGATGAGCAAGGAGGAGATAGAGCAGCTGACGAGGCTGCCGGTGCTGGCTATCATACCTTATGACGGGCACGTGAAGAAGGCCCTGTCGGAAAAGGTGCCAGTTGTGGCAGTGAAGCCCAACTCGGCCGCAAGCAGGGAGTTCTACAGGTTCGCAGCGCACTTGATGGGTGAGCCGCACAGGGCAGAAGGCTTCTTCTCTAGGCTTTTCATCGCTTTCAGGAACCAATGAGCTGACTTCCGATGAAGGTTAGCAAGCCGGCATTGGTTTTATTGTCTGCAGCAGTGATAATTATTTTAGTTATGCTGTTTTCAAAGAGCAGGACATTGAGTTCCAGTGATTTGGTGGACGTGAAGATAGGAAAGGCCAGGTTCAAGGCGGAGGTCGCGGACAGCTTCATGGAAAGGGCCAAAGGTCTGATGTTCAGGAAAAGCATGCCAAAGGACCGTGGGATGATATTTGTCTTTCCAGAGGAGGATTATTACAGCTTCTGGATGATGAACACCTCGATACCGCTGGACATAATCTGGATAAGCTCTCAGAAGAGGATTGTCCATATAGAGAAGAACGCAGAGCCGTGTCTTGTTCCTTGCAAAAGCTACAGGCCCAGTGAGAAGGCCGCATACGTGTTTGAGATAAACGCTAACCTTACAGAAAAGCACGGAATTGAAATAGGAGACAGGGTAGAGTTCAAGGTGTAGATTCTATTTTTTTTCAGAGTGGGAATTCATGCCACAGCCGCACAAACTAAAGTCTTTTGGATTAGTTATCATGAAGCCGTTGCCAGCCGCCGATTCCACGTATTCTACATTGGAGCCGTCCAGATATTCTATGGAAGACGAGTCTACTACGATAGTGACGCCTTCGTGCTTGATCAGCTTGTCATCCTTTCTGACACTTTCATCCATAGCCATGCCGTACTTCGTTCCGCAGCATCCGCCCCCTGTGGCATACAATCTTAGATACACGTCGGTATCGTGGGAATCCCTGTAGGACCTTATCAGCTTCCCAAGTTCCTCTGCGGCCCTTTTGCTTACAGTTATAGTTTCCGTACCCATCACCTTCTTGAGTAAATCTATTTTTGTAGTGCAAGTATTAAAAGTTTCACTGAAGGCCCCAGCAAAGACTCGAACGTCATACGTAGCTTTGTCAAAATTGTATGGTGTGAGAAGTTTTAAATAATCTAGGCGATAAAAATCAAATATGACATTGTTGCATTCGATATTCAGAGCGGCGGACAAGCTGTGGCCGGTCAAGGTCGCTTACGCGCACTGCGACATACCCTGCGGCATATACGATCCTCATACGGCACAGATGGCCGCACATACAATCATAAGGATGATTCAGCTCATAGAAGAAGCCAAATCCAAGATGCCCGCAGAGCCTACTCTCAATGACAGGGCAGCATTCGTGCACAAGATAGGGCGTTTAACAAATGTCAAAGAACATCATGCAGAGATTGCCAAGAACGAGATCAGGATCCTGTGGGGGGACTATTTCAAGCTGGAGCATCTGGACAAGTTCCCCGGTTTGCACGACATAGTGTGGAAGGCACTAAAACTGGCGTCGAAAGTAAGGCAGGAAATCAACTTGGAAGCGGCCGAGGAGCTATTGGAAGCTGTGAATAGGATAGCAGAGATATTCTGGGAAACGAAGAATGTAGAGACGCACAGGAGAAAAGCCCTAGGTTATCCGACAGAAAGGGAGACTGTTTATCCTAAGACTTGATAGTTTTCAGGCACGGCAGCGAATGAAGTACGCCGTCTATCAAAACTTCCAACGTGCCGCTGTCAGCGACCAAGTCGTTACGGTTGTCTATTGACCCCATCAGGCTGTCCTCCTCTGCCCGTGTTGTTAACATGTGTTAACTACGGTAAACATGTACGGTTTAATTTTTAATACAACATACAAGCAATGATTAATCATGGTTGGTAGAAAGGAGAAGCTGAAGGTAGTTGTGCTTACCGAAAAGGACAGGAAGCTCCTGACAAATATAAACAGGTCCTTGGAAGACATAAGAAAAGGAAAGATCAAACCTTTCCTAGATGAACGGCTAAGGAAGCACGCCTAATTGCCGTACCTTTTTTGATTTCCGAGACTATATCACCGAGATTTACAAGTATGTTATAATCTGGAAGATTTCAATACCGAGGAAAGGGAAATAAAAGCTCTGATAAACGCGTCCAGAAAGTTGAAATGCCGCAACCTGCTCGTAATAACGTGGGACTACGAGGCGAAGGAGAAGATCAAAGGCGGCAATGTTAAGTTTGTTCCGCTGTGGAAATGGCTTTTGGAATAACTGTTTGTCGTGAGTTCAAATCCCGCCGCCGAGCACAGAATTGTTCACAAGAATAAAAATACATGCCAAAACACATAATTTTAACTAGCTTCCGGCAAATAGTGTACCCCCACAGGGATAAACAATATATATATTATTTACCCATAGGATATTATGGAAGAAAGGCTAATCAGAAGGTACATGGTGACAAAAAAGGAGGATATAAGGAAGTTGGAAGTGAAAGAAAGGACTATCAAGTTGCCAATTACCAAGTCATTCATCGTCAGCATAATTGGAGCAAGGAGAGTAGGCAAAACTTACAGCATTTACGATTTGGCACTAAACAAGCTGAAGTTAAAGGATTCGGATTTCGTTTATTTGAACTTTGAAGACATTGACTTGAAAGGCTCTGTAGCGAGGGATGTGATTAAAGCCGTGGAAATTCATCAGCAAACATACGGCAGTTTGCCCAAATTCATGCTGTTCGACGAAATCCAAAATGTTGCAGACTGGGAGTCTATAGTATATTCGTTCTTCGAGAAAAAGCTTTTCCATATTTTTATAACAGGCTCGTCGTCAAAACTGCTTAGTAAGGAAATAGCAACCAAACTAAGGGGAAGAAGTCTGACTTATTCTTTATACACGCTTTCCTTCAAAGAATTTTTAAAATTTCAGAACTTCGAAGTACCAGGCGTCCTGTCTTCATACAAGGAGAATGAAATAAAGTTCATGCTTTCCAAATATATGAAAGTTGGCGGCTTTCCTGACGCTATTCCCAACGAAGAGATAGCTGGGAAATTCTTCAAGGACTATTTGGACTTGGTAATTTTTAAAGACGTCGTGGAAAGATTCGGTATAAAGAACATATTCCTGATAAAATTCCTGATCAATTCTATGCTCAGTTCTTTCTCAAAAGAGTTTTCAGTAAATTCAGTTTACGAGAAGTTGAAAGAACAGGAGATAAAAGTAAGCAGGAAGACTTTGTACTCCTATATGTCGATTTTGGAGGACGTGTTTTTTGCCTTCTTTCTGAGAAAGTTTTATTTTTCTGCCAAAAAGTCCCAGCTTTCCATGCCCAAAGTTTACATCAACGACACAGGAATTATCAACAATTCGTTGGTTTTGAATTTCAGCGAAAACTTCGGAAAGCTTATGGAGAACATCGTATTCATACAAATAAAAAGGGGGCAGAATGATAACCCCAAGTTGGAATCCTTTTATTTTCAAGACAACAGCGGCGAAGTCGATTTCGTTTTAAAAGAAGGCCCGAAAATAAAGCAGCTAATCCAAGTAACCTACGCGTCCAGCAAAGCTGAAATAGATGAAAGGGAGGTCAAGTCATTGCTGAAAGCTGGCAAAGAACTGAAATGTAGGAACCTCCTCGTAATAACGTGGGACTACGAGGCGAAGGAGAAGATCAAAGGCGGCAATGTTAAGTTTGTTCCGCTGTGGAAATGGCTTTTGGAATAAGAATATATTCGGACAAGCTTATTTTAACTTATGTTATTGCCTATAGCCAGGCTCAGGGTGGAGGACAGGAGCATGGAGCCTACGC
>CAYJRO010000108.1:0-3888 GCA_964372425.1 uncultured archaeon | reverse complement strand
TTTCAGGAACATTTCCCTTTTCCTGGTTTTCGTGCGCGTCCATAATAAAAGTAAGTGGGATTAAGGATTAAAAATTAAAAAACCTGTTGGTTTTATGAGCATGTGCTCGCTACTCTTCCTGGTCGTCAGACTCTGACTCGGCATCTTCTGACGTTTCCTCTTCCTCGTCATTGTCCCAATCATCAAACTCTGTCACTTGTTCACCTCCAAATGAACTTGACTGTTTTAAGTAATTTTAATTATCTAACAAGTATTTAAATCTTTTTACGCACCAGCAGACACACGCTGGGACCTCGAAAACCGGTTTGGTTATGCTATAGCTGCGACGGTATTTTGTTGGTTGTGTGGCTCGGCATCTCCTCGGCTTTGCAAGTTTTAAAAACACGGGACGACCATATTAATTTACCGTGAAAGTAATATTTGCCAGCGGCATAGCCGGCTGCGATAAGAAGGGCTATCTTGCTGAGTTCCAGAAGCTCTGCGCCAAGAACGGGAAAAAGTGCAAGATAATTTCTATAGGTGACCTGATTTTCGAGATAGCAAACGAGATAGGACTTGAGGTGAAGGAGGAGAGGATACTGAACCTGCCAAGGTCCACACTGAGGACGCTGATATCACTGGCTTTCGAAAGGGCCATCAAGAAATATGACGAGGACGTGGTGGTGTTCTCCAGCCACGCATCCTACTGGTGGAAGACCGGACCGCAGCTGGCACTGGACATTTCCTATCTGGACAAGATAAATCCTGACATGTACATTACCATCATCGAGAACACGCTGAAGATAAAGGACACTATATACTCGGATCCGAAGTGGGGAAAGGGTGCGATATCCCTCGAGGAGATATTCATCTGGCAGGAACTGGAAGTTTACACCACAGAGATAATGTCTTCCATGAAAAAGAAGGACTTTTACCAGATACACAGGAGCCACCCGGCCGAGACGCTCTACAAACTTGTATTCGAGCCGAAGATGACAAAGATCTACACGGCGTATCCGATTCTGAACATAGGAAAAGACCACAAGGAAACGACCAAGGAGGTGCTCGAGATAAGGAAGTTCATAGACGGCCTGAGGAAGCACTGCATAGTTTTTGACCCCATACTGAAGGAGGACGTGGCCAGGTTCAAGGACAAGAAGATAGACGAACTGGCTAACAACGCCACTGTCAAGAGGGATTACAGGTTCATCGACCAGTGCGACAAGATTATCATCTACTTCCCGAAGATGGTGCACAGCGCCGGCGTGGAGAAGGAGATGGCATACGCGCACCAGAGCAACAAGAAGGTATGGCTGATATATCCGTTCCAGAGAAAATCGCCCTTCACCATATACTATACAGACAGGATATTCAAGACCGTGAACCAGGTCCTTAAGGCCGTAAAGGAGACAGATTCCATAAGGTAAGCCCAACCAATTTATTAATCCTGAGCTTAATCATTGTTATGACACTTTTCTTCATAAGCATCGGCCTGAGCGACGAGAAGGACATGAGCATCAAGGCTGTGGGCGCGGCGAGGTCGTGCGACAGGCTGTTTGCCGAATTGTACACTTCCAAGCTGGAGACAGACAAGGCCAGATTGAGCGAGTTCCTGGGAAAGGAGGTTGTCCTGCTGCAGAGGAAGGACTTGGAGGAGGATTACAGGAAGCTGCTGGACGAGGCCGTGGACAAGAAGGTAGGATTGCTGGTTGGCGGGGACTGCTTTGTTTCTACTGCCCATACAGCTCTTATGGCTGAGGCCAGGAAGCGTGGGATAGATGTGAAAGTCATACACGGCTCGTCGATAGTGTCGGCTGTGTGCGAGGCGGGATTGCATATGCCCAAGTTCGGGCAGATGGTGACCATACCCTTCCCGGACAGGACCAAAGGGAAGCTGGCGGGCTCGGTTTATGATGTTATTTTGGGGAACAAGAAGCGCGGCCTGCATACGCTCTGCCTTCTTGACATGGTAGCAGAGGAGGGCAGGTTCATGAAGGTGGGTGAAGCCATTGGCATCCTGCTGGTATTGGAGAAGGAGTTCAGGAAGAAGATCATTGGCATGAAGACCGATGCTGTAGTGTTTTCCAGGCTGGGAAGCGAGAGCCAGAAGATAGCTTACGGGAAATTAGAAGAACTGTTCAGGATGGGATTTGAAGAGCCACCTCATGCCATGATTATTGTTGGTAAACTACATTTTAGTGAAAAGGCTGTTTTAGAAAAACAAATGTTGGGTTAATTTAGGAAGAAAATGATTTAATCTTCGTCGACAGGGACGCCAGTGGGTTTCTTTTTATCCGGTTTCATCATAGCCCAGATTACCAGTCCTGTTATCACTACAAGGAATATTATCACCAAGTCTTGTGTGGATATGTTAAATCCTGGCCAGATGAATGTGGGCGTGGCACTGCCGGCTGATCCGGCTGCGCCAAACAATGATGGGAAGAATGCTGATCCGCCGCTAGAAAGGAATACCGAAACACCCAATACAAGAAGTATTAGTATAAAGAATCTGCCCCAGTGCTTTGAAGCTTTTGGAAATTTTTGGCCAGGATGGAAAGAAGTCCAACCTACATGAAGAACTATGGCTACAACTATCAATGTAAGCACCAGAACCAATGTCTGGCTGAAGAACGAAGCAAAGAATGCTGTCAGCGTCACTCCTGCCGGCGTGTAAACCATTACGAAGAACGATGCTCCAAGAGAAACTAGCAGGTAAGTTATTCTTGCCACCCTATCAGTAGTGTCACCGAATACTTTTGATTTTACCAGCAATGCATAAAGAATACCGAAGAACATCAGGAATGGCAGGTAGAAGTCAAACACCCCGAATGCCTGGGCCGATGCAATTACTTCAGCTAGTCCTACCATATCAACCACCAAACTTATTATTATTATGGAAGTCGATATTTAAATACTTTTCTGTACCTCATTTCCGATGACTAAACTTTATATAGATATACTCTATTTGCCTTGTCCGCCTTGACGGGTTTCCATTCCTTAAACTTAAACTGGTAGGACACCACTCTAGAATTTCGCCTAAGCTCTCTTTTCAGCCTATTCTCTATTTTATACAATGTGTCAGGCAATAGAAACAGTGTTACCACATCTGCATTTTTCAAATCTGCTAGACGGAGATCTGCATGTTCGATTTTAGCCCTCTTTCCTAATCCAGCCAACCCTATCCTAATCCGGCTTGCCCATACTCTAAGGGGGTCGATTTCCACGCCTGTTGCGTAAGCTCCCATTCTTGTAGCAGAAATGACTATCCTGCCGTCGCCAGAACCAAGGTCGTAAACCGAACTGCCTTTTTTTACTCCGGACAATCGCAGCATGCTGTCGACAGCTTTTTGTGAAGCCGGTATCCACGGTGCTCCCCATTCCTCTGTCCAAAATAGCCAACACCATACAACAGAAAATACTGGTAAAACCCACATCCTGGTATCAATCTTAATCAAAAGCATAGATATTATGAAAAGTGCTACTGACAGGACAAGATTGTTGTTGATTCTGACCATTACGAGGCTCACTTGGCTATATAGACTATTACAAGCAGGAAGACTGCGAGTATGGCAACTGTTATGACTATGGACATTATGTCATCACCGCTTACCCCCGTGCCTGCGAAGCCGCCTGCGCTAGGCTGTTCTGGGAAGAAGAAAGTGCTAAGGCCGCTTGTCAGAAACAAGCCTCCTCCTATGAGCAGGGCTCCTATTAAAATCATCCACCAGATACCCGGACTGTTCTTGAACCTGTCCTTCAGCTGATTGGGAAGGTCATCTCCAAAGAACATTGTAGCAAGCATGGATGCAACCGATATGACGAGTATGGCAATAAAACCTTGCAGGAAAAAGAGTCCCAACTGTTCGGTCACGTTCAGGCCCAGAATTATAGGCGCAGCCCACACCATGA
>CAYJRO010000107.1:0-3910 GCA_964372425.1 uncultured archaeon | reverse complement strand
TAATCAGTCTTCTTTTATCCTCGGGTACTTGTTCTATTTTGACATCCACTCCTGTATAGCTTTCTGGTCTGGCGTTTTTGTGGTATTCGTTGAACTTTCCGCAACCAAAATCTACCGCGTTATGGAAAGACGGGTCTAAAAGCGCTATTCTAAAAACGTAATCGTGGGCCTTTCTTACGCTGGGTTCGGCCAAATAGTTTGCGTAAGCTCTGTAAAACTCATCATCGTAGCTCATATATTTTGCCTCCTAGCTACTGGCTGATTTCGCTTGTCATAAATAGCCGATAGGGTCTAAGCTTTAAATGCTTTGGTGGTTTAGCCTGGAACCAGGACAGTATTTTTCTATAGGGCAGATTTCACATTTGGGCCTCCCTGTGACACATACTTGTCTGCCGTGCTCGACCAGAAGCTGGTTGATAGCCGGCCTAAGATTCTCCGGAATTATTCTATGCAAGTCTTCTCTTACCCTTTCCGGATTTTTTGAACCTGTCCACTTGAGCTGGTTGGCGACCCACAATACATGGCTGTCCACGGGTATGACTCCTCTGCCGAAAGCAAACAGAAGCACTATGTCAGCTATCTTGCCGCCGACGCCTGGAATCTTCATAAGCTCTTTTCTGCTGTCTGGCACTTTTCCTCTAAATTCCTCTAGCAGGAACTTGCAGGCTTCCTTCAGCCTTCTGGCTTTTGTCTTGTAAAATCCTACGGGATAAATCAGCTTTTCAATTCTTTTTGCCGGCAGTTTCAAAATCTTTTCCGTGGTGTTTGCTATCTTGAACAGTCTTTCTTGCGCGGGAAACGTCACCTCGTCCCTGGTTCTGGCAGACAGTATGCCGTGTATCAGGACATCGAACGGCTTCTCTCTCCTCACTTCGACCCCGTAAACTTTATTAAGAACGTTTACGATTTTTAGTATAGTTCGTCGTTGCATGATAGCAATTATGTGCACCGCGGGATTAATATTATATACTCCGCTTCTGGTTAGTGTTGTCTATGGCCGAAAAAAATGAGGATTTGAACAAGGCTATTTTGGACAGGCTGGATAAAAAGATAAAATCTGCGCTAGCCAAGGACAAGATAAGCGGCTTCACTAAAGTGCAGCAGCTTTCTTTTGGAAAGATAGAGGGCGGCTCCAATGTCCTTTTGATATCCCCGACAGGCAGTGGCAAGACGTTGGCTGCGATGCTTCCTATTTTTAACAGGTGGCTGAAGGAAACTCCCGACCCCACCAGCATAATGTACATATCTCCTATGAAAAGTCTCAACCGGGACCAAATCTCGCACCTGCTTCACTGGGCAAACGAGTTGGAGATGGAGATCGCTGTGAGGCATGGCGACACTACTGATTATGAGCGCAAGCGGCAGCAGGAATTTCCCAACGACATGCTGATAATGACCTTGGAGATGATACAGTCCACTATAACTGGCAAGAAGATAAGGGAACATTTCAGGAACGTGAAGTTTGTAATAGTTGACGAAGTTCATGAAATCGTGAACAGCAAACGTGGTGTGCAACTGGCTGTGATGCTGGAAAGACTGAGGGAATTCTGTGGCAACTTCCAATTAGTGATGTTAAGTGCCACGGTGTCTGAGCCGGAGAAGGTAGCGGCATTCCTGTCAGGTGGCAGACAGGTGGAAATCGTGGAAACGGAAGAGAAAAAGTGGTTGAAAATAAATGTCGTGTCTCCCAAGTCCATCCTTCAAGACAGCAAGATAGCCGAGTCCTCTTCGCTGAACAAGGACACTGCTGCCAGATTGAGGACAATAATAGAGCTTGTCAAAAATTCCAGATCCACGCTGCTGTTTACAAACACGCGGGATTTCGCCGAGATACTTACGTCTAGGTTAAAGAGCGTCAACCCCGGCTTGTCGATTGAAATACACCACTCAAGCCTGAGCAAAGACGTGAGGGTGAAAGCGGAGAAGGACTTCAAGGAAGAAAAGATAAAATGCCTCGTTTGCACATCGAGCCTGCAGTTGGGCATAGACATAGGATCGGTCGACTTGGTTATCCAGTACATGTCCCCCAGAAGGGTGGTCCAGATTTTGCAGCGTGTTGGCAGGTCTGGCCACAGGCTGACAGAAGTAAGCAAAGGCGTAATCATAACCACCACGACCGACGACGTTTTCGAGTCTGCGGCTATAGCAAGAATGGCGTTGGACAGGAAGCTTGAGAAAATATACCAGCATGAAAAGTCTTATGACGTGCTGGCCCACCAGATAGTGGGGCTTACGTTTGATTTCGGTGTTATAGAGCTTGAGAAGGCGTTCGAGATTATCAAGAGGGCCTATCCTTACAGGAATCTCAACTATTCCGAGTTCCTGGAAACGTGCAAGCAGCTGGAGCGCCTTGGCATCGTGTTTCTCAATGGCTATGTAAAAAAACGCATCAGAGGATTTAAATACTACTTCGAGCAGCTCAGCACCATCCCCACAATAAAGCAGTACAGGATAATGAACACGATAGACAATTCTTTCGTAGGCGTGCTTGACGAGGAGTTTGTGGCGCTCCACGGCGAGGAGAACACCAATTTTATAGTCAAAGGCCAGCCGTGGCGGATACTGTCCGTGGAGGATGGGAAGATTCTTGTAGAGCCGAGCAGCGACACGGAAGCTTCTATACCCGGCTGGGAGGGCGAACTGATACCTGTCTCGTTCGAGGTCGCGCAGAAAGTCGGCGAGATCAGGAGGAAGATTCTTGCCTGGCTGAAGGAAGGCAGGAAGGCCATGGAGGAGGTTGTCAAAGAATATCCTGTGGACAAAAGTTGTGCGGAAGAGATGGTGAATATTGTCAAGAAGCAGAAGGGCGGGTGGGCGGTTCCGGACGAGAATACCGTGTTGATAGAGGATCATGAGAAAGCTATCGTAATACATTCTTGCTTTGGCACAACCGTTAACGAGACGTTGGGCAGGTTCGTAACGGCGATGCTGTCCAGCAGGATAGGAACTGTCGGCTTCAAGGTGGATCCCTATAGGATAATGATCCAGACCCAGCAGAGCGGCGTGGATTTCATAAAAGATGTTATACTCAAGACAAATCCTGAGCATCTGCAGAGCTATCTGGAGATGAGCCTGAGCAAGAGCGAGTTGTTCGAGTGGAAGTTCGTACATGTGGCAAAAAGGTTCGGGGCCATATCAAGGGACGCGGACTTCGGAAAAGTGACGATGAAGAAGATAATAGAGGAGTATGTCGGGAGTCCAATCTACAAGGAGACCATCAAAGAGCTGGAGACCGAGAAGCTGGACATTGAGAGGGCGACCGATTTGATGAGAAGGATGCAGAGCGGCGAGATAAAGCTGGTTGTGCAGCGTGGTTTGTCTCCGCTTGGAAGCCTTGGCTTGACAGAAAGGTATTCGGAACTTGTGTCCCCAGGAAAGCCCGAGAAGGAGGTGCTGGAAATATTCAAGAAAAGACTGCTGAACTCGAAGGTGAAGCTTGTTTGCGTGAACTGCGGCGGGTGGGAACAGACATTCGTGGTCAAGAGCATTTCGGATAAAATTAGATGCAGCAAGTGCGGCGCGATATCGCTGGCTGCGATGAAATCTGTGTCGCTGAACTATTCCAAGTTTGTAAAGTCCGGGTTGAAAGGGAACCTGAAATCGGAAGACGGCAGGAGGTTCAAGATGATGAAGAAGAAGGCGGATGTTTTCATGACCTACAGGAGGCTGGCGGTCATCGCTTTGGCCGCTCGCGGAGTCGGACCCACTGCTGCTTTGAGGGTGCTTTCTAAACACCACAGTGATGAGGACGAACTGTTTAAGGATATCTTGGATGCCGAGAGGAACTTTGTGAAGACCAAGAAGTACTGGTCTGTTTAAGCTGTCTTTTATTGTAATGCGCTGTAAGCGTCCACTCTGCCCCACCCATAATTAGAATCCTTGCCTGCTTTTCCCAAGTCTTTGGCCGTGC
>CAYJRO010000106.1:0-3995 GCA_964372425.1 uncultured archaeon | reverse complement strand
CTATTATTTCAATAGAAGATACGTAATAGCCTTCGACCATTTAAGGAATGCTATGAGAAAATTCAGGATGAACCGCATAGTAAGCGCAAAACAGTTGAGTGAAAGGTATGTCATACCGCCAGATTTCGACAAAAGAAAATTCCTGTGAATTCTTTCATGTTCCCACAGTTTCAACCAATAAGCTCTTGAAGCGATGCCTTTGTCTCCTTGATTAAAGTTTCTATATCTGGCAACGTTTCCAGACTGAGCCTAGCCAAACCAATCTTCAAGTGGCGTTCCAACGTGTCCGCCAGCCCTTTGTGGAAGAACTGATTTATGCTAACGAATTCAATATTTCTTGCCTCGCATTTTCTGAGGAAAATCCTATTCACATCACAGCCGTTGAATTCTTTAGTTTTCAACAGCTTCCAAACATCGTAGTAGT
This sequence comes from uncultured archaeon, assembly GCA_964372425.1. Taxonomy (GTDB): domain Archaea; phylum Aenigmatarchaeota; class Aenigmatarchaeia; order CG10238-14; family SCSR01; genus DATDXT01. The sequence continues at coordinate 3,571 of CAYJRO010000106.1, read as the reverse complement.
CCTTTACCTTACCGCGCTCCAATAGCGTCCTGAGTTTTTCCGCGAGGATGTTTTCGAGCGAATATACATTTACACTGAACTTCGGATAATCGAAGGCTTTCGGCATAGTCTTTCTTACAACTCCGCCTATGAACTGTTCTCTAGACATCTCTATCTTGACAGTGTTAGGGCTTATAGGACCGGTATATTTGAATCTGCTCTGGATGTATGTCGGATTAGTAAATGGTTTGTCTCTTAGCTGTACGGGAATTTGGCTCGCTTTGTTCACGATGCGAGGAATTTCGTCTGCAAGACTTTTGGATATCTTGCCGAATTCCATGTCATGCAGCAAAGTGAAATCCAAGTCCTCTGAAAGCCGCCATGCGCCGGGAAAATAAATTTTTGACAGAGCTGTACCGCCCTTGAATACCACATTTTTTGAAATGGAGCTGGATGCGACGCCAAACAATAGCCAGCCTAGAACATAGTCCTTTTCCACAAGGTCGAGGGCAAGCCCCCTTTCTCGTGCAGCCTTTCTAAGCTCCTGGGGTGGTATCATTTAATCCACCTTGCCTCATCAATCGTTGCATTCAACACGAGTCTCCATCTTTCCTTTATGTGACCGCGCTTAGGAAGAGTGGGATCCAGCAACGAATAGCCACTGCCGAGATTGATGCCGGAAACGAGTCCTGACAAATCATCAAGTCCAAGAATTTCCGCGATATAGCCGAGCCTCTTTATTACGGCACTGTTTCCCAGCCTCTTGGCGAAAGATACAAGTTTTTTCGCGTCGATTTCTTCCCGATGGAAATATATAGCCTTCGCTATATCATCCACCCCAGCTGAATGTTCCGGATGGTCTAGGCAGTCCGCAACGGCCTTCTCCTTGGACGAGACTAGCACTTTCCTGTTTTCAACAACCGCTTCTTCGACGCCAAACATCTTGCGTCTTGATATTGTGACAAACCTGAAATTGGAACCAAGTATGGTGCAGGTATTTCTAGATCTCGTTGTCGCTACATAAACATCCGGCGGCGTCGCGTCAGTGAGCCCGAGGTGGTTGAGGGCGCTCCAGTAGCCGATGAAGTAAGGTTTGATTAGGATGGACGCTATAACTAAGCTGTGAAGAGTGTAGCTAGCTGCGCCCATCTCTCCCGACTCTAATGGAGCAATTGCATATACCCCTTTGCGTATCTTGAGTATCCATCTCTTTCTGACCAAGTTATCCAAGAGGTTCTTGGGCTTTACAACCAGATTTTTTACATCGCCAACCGTAAATATAGTCTTACCACTGTAGCTAAGGCCGGAAATGACATTCGATTCCCTGTCTGAAAGCGTGTGCCTATATTTTCTTACTGATTTTCGGTTGTACATACGATTTCATTTAAAATAGTATAGGTAAAACTTGCTTATAAAGCTATCCCAACCACGTCTAGGACAAATTCGCCATCTCTAGGACGCATTAAAATACAAAACGCCAAGGACATTTTATAAAGTTATCTGGGGTTCATTTCCGGTGAGTTTTCTATTTAGGGAGACTAGCTGTAATTTGTGTTTTGGATAAGATTTACACTGTTTTAAAGAGCCTACCATACCCTGAAAGCACCCAATTTATCATTGAAATCACAATTTTTATTCATGGCAAAGGCTATATCTATCGACCATATAGCTATCTATTTTTCCAGCATGGAAGAAGCCAAGAAGTTCTTCTTGGAGGGATTGGGCTTGACCGTACATTCAGACTATGGTGACGAGTTCTTCATGAAGGTCGGAGACCAGACTGTTGCAATCTTCAAGGGCAAGAACAAATCTCAAACCATCAATCACATTGCTTTACAAGTAGATGATTTTGAAGGAGTAAAAAAGAGACTGGAAAGATTGGATTACAAAGTGTACAAGAAAGACATGGTTGACGGTCCTGACGGCATACGAATACAGCTAGTTCCTGTGAAGAAATAAATAAGATTTGCTACAAATGGTAATTATGTTACTGCAAGGCAAGACAGTTCTAATTACAGGCGGAAGCAGCGGCATAGGCCATGCTCTGGCCAAGCTTCTGAAAGAAAAAGGAGCTAATGTATACTCCTTCGACAAGAACGTGCCACAGGAGACAGTGGAAGGCATTAATTACGTCAATGTAGACATAACAAATTCGTCCCAAATAGAAAAATCCCTGTATAACATACCGATACCAATCGATGTTTTAGTTAACAATGCCGGAGTCATGAGAAGGGGGACGATTTTCGACTCTACAGAAGATGAATTTGACTTGCTTTTTGATACAAATCTGAAAGGTTCTTGGTTGATACTTAAATACGCCAAGTCTCGCCTGTCGGACAAGGCTACAGTAGTTCAGTTATCATCGGGACATGCATTAAGACCACAGTCGAATCCAGGACTCTACACATTGGTCAAGAGGTCTGCGATTGCATTGGCTGAGATTCTACAGCTCACCTGCCCCGAATATTCGGTCAAGATAGTGTGCCCAGGACCGGTTGATACTCCTCTCTTGCGTTACGGAAGGAATGAAGAAGAAATTAACAGGGTAAAAAAATAGCTCACTCGGCCGATTATGTGTCGGGCAAGATAGTTGAATTGATAGAATCTGATAGGAAAAACTGATGTTTGATGACAATAAATGGGATTATTATTTTGAATGAAATGTACTAACCTTCTGTTTATTGACAAATTCTCCTGATAACTTGCAGAAAAGTGCAAAACCCACACTTTTCACCCAAAAGCATACCCTTCATCTCGGACAAATACATACCCGACAAGATTAAGAACAAGGAATGGCTTGACTGATATAATTTAAGCCTTTTACACAAATTCATAATTATGGCGATAAAAGCCGTAGGCTTCGACTTCGACGGAACCCTTGCCGACACACTTAACATCAAGATAAGGAATGCCGGAAGAATCTATGCAGACAAGTTCAGCGTCGACTCCGGGATAGTGGAATCCGCCTACAAACTGTATTCTGGCGTTTCCAGAAGGCTACTGTTCGACAAGCTAGCGGAAGACACGATTGGCAGGAAGCTTTCCGATGACGAATACGACAATCTCAGCAGTAAGTTCGACGAATTGAATGACAAGGACATGACGCCCGACAGAGTTTACCCTGATGTGATGGGCGTGCTTGAAGAACAGAAAAGCAAGGGCAGGATATTGTATGTCTCCAGTTCCGTGCCGCACGAAATTCTTAGAAGCGTGGTTGAAAAGGTAGGCATAGCCGGCTGCTTCGACGAGATTATGGGATACGGCTTCCACGGAACCAAAGGCATCGGCCACACACGCTACATCATGAAAAAGTACGGGATTGACCGCGGCGAGATTATTTTTGTGGGCGACGAGCTGGCAGACGTTGATCTGTCAAAAGAAGCTGGTGTCAAAGTGGTTGCCGTGACAAATACGTTTCCTTCAGAAGTGCTTCTGAACAGGGGTGCTGACGAGGCTATAGTTAATCTGTCTCAACTGGATGATGTACTGGAATCTGGATGACTATTTCGACGGCCCTATCTTCTTCGCAATATCTTCGATGATTTTAGTCTGGTCTACTCCTTCCAGGCCCAATCCCAGCCCAGTTCCTGCT
>CAYJRO010000105.1:0-4017 GCA_964372425.1 uncultured archaeon | reverse complement strand
CCTTTCGCAACTATCTCCCTCAGCAGGCCCAGGGAGTAGCCGCTTATCCTCCTGTAGCCGCTCTTATTGCCGATGTCATTCGTCCACTTCACCACTGTCTGATAGCCGACACCAGTGGCCTTGGCCGCCTCGGCCTTGGACATGCCTTTCCTTACCAGCATCCTGGCACGGCGCTTCAACTCCTTTGGATAGGATCTGTACGGCCTTATACAAAAGTCCCTTGTCCAGTGGACGATGTTCCAGTAGTTTGTGCCAAGGGATCTGGCCGTTTCTGCCCTCGACAGGCCCCCCTTGACCAATTCCCTGGCCTTTTCCTTCAGCTGGCTGAAATGGGCCCTGTTTTTAGTCATCAAGACAATTTTCACTTGCGGCATAAAGCCGCTTTCTGTCATTGGTAAAATCGGCCAAATCCCGACGGTTTGTTCCGAAACGTCATTTGTTCAAAAACCGCACCCATTCGCCTTGAAACCTCGTTTCTCGCCGTTCATTGGTAGGAATTTACATTAGGAACTACTGAGATTGATTTTTTATACGATATGACCAGAAATGTCTTTTAACCTTTGGTCAGCCAAGAATTATTTATCGCAAATGGCCTCGATGGCGTAGTCTGGTAGCGTAGGAGCCTGTGGAGCTCTTGGGTTGGGTTCAAATCCCGATCGAGGCCCAAATGGGAAAATTTGGCCAAATTGAACTATTTTTAATAAATGTCGTAGAATGTTCCAGTAGAAACGGGCTTAAAGACTACTTTTCAACCTTTAATTGAGTTGATCAAGATGACTGCTATTGAGGAGATTGAAGCATATTTGAAAGACTTGGAAGACAAGGATGAGCAGCTTACCAAGAGAAAGAACGAACTGACCATGAGATGGGTAGATAGGGAGCACGAGGCCTATCAAGTGGCAAATTGGGCGTTTCAACTGGTTTCCATCATGGGACAAAAAAACGGCAATGAAAGCACATTATCAATAGACGACACTCTGACGATAAAACTTTCTTATGGCTCAGACGGCAGCCGCCGTGACTTGCAGGTAGTTCATGGTGACACTTCTATAGTAACGTATGATGGCAAGAAAATCCTGACTTATGACAGGACTAAAAAAGATGAATGGTTTTCAAAGCTGGAGTATTTCTATAATCTCAAAATAGAGACTGAAAAAAGGAAGGAAGAGATAAAAAGGAAGGAAGAAGCTGTGAAAGAGCTAGAAAATAGGCTGGGTATACAATAAAGTAAATAATTGTAAAATAATCTTATGGGGAAAATTTTCGCAAGCGGCGTTTTCGACAGGCTGCACAACGGACATCTATACTATTTGAAAGAATCCAAGAAGCTAGGAGATTATCTTGTTGTATGCGTGGCTAGCGACAGAACTGCCAGAAAAAACGGCAAGAGCCCTGTTATTAATCAGGAGCAGAGAAGAGAGCTAGTAGCTACCCTGAGTTTTGTGGACGAAGCTTTTGTTGGCAAGGATTTGAATGGCAATTGGACCATTTACGACACTTTGAAGAAAATCAGGCCGGATACAGTAACGCTTGGATGGGACCAGAAATTTGACGAGAAAGAGATCGAAGAAGGATGCAGAAAACGCGGCCTAGGCGTCAAAGTAGTAAGAATAGGTAAGCTTGGGGGCGTTAATAAACGCAAATGAGCTATGCTAACAGTTCAAACACTTCTCTTCTTGCCTTTTCTGTCATCTTGGCATGAACTCCTTTATTTGTCCTGACAAACATGCACAAGCCTTCCTTCGGCGGCTCTACCATCCTGTGCCTCTTTTCAAGGAAAGAGATTGCTTTGACAACAAGCGGATACAGGCTGGAAAACACGCTAGTCAGGAAATATGGCAGGTTTACCATCTCCAGTACCCTGTGAGTAGCGTTGTCGCCCCACACTACCCTGTCATTCTCGAAAAGATAAAGGGTGAACCCCATGTACTTCCCAAATTGCTTCTTAAGTATGTTCTGCGCCTGACGGCTCTCATACTTTAGGAAAATTACCTTCTTGCCCTTGTCCAAATATTCTACAAGTCTCTTGAAATCTGTACAAGAGGAGCATCTTCCGTCATATATGGCTAGAGCAATTGTCATGGGCACACCGTTAGTTTCGTATTAATTAAAAAATCAGAAAATTTCGCATATAAGTACATATAAGTCAGATGCCAGATTAGAATAATGTTTGTCTTTTCTCAGATTACTGAACACCGCTCTCATATTTGCCGGATTGTCAACTCTTCCGTTATTCAAATCTTTCGACATACTGATGATGCCTTGAGTTATTCCATGGTTCGAATGTTTATATTCCCTGAGCTGTCTTATGAAAGACTTGAGCTTCTTGGCCGCCTCTTCCCTGTACAAGAATTTTATTTTTATATAATGACTATTCATAAATTCTCGTGTAGTATGAACTATTCCTTCAGCAGCTTCATCTAGCTTCTTGTCGTCATAGTTTGACCTATTAGAATAAATAAAAAGATCCGATAGGTATCTTTCGAACTTCCTCCTATAAAAACTTCTGTCGTCTTTTCTGTTCGTATGAGTATCAGAAAACTGAGAATAAGCGTACACAAATGGGATTATGACTACGGAAGAGAAAAGCAGTCCCAAGTAGCCGCTGAAAGCTAAGAAATCTCCCGTGGAAGTCTTTTCTTCGTTATAGAAATACAGTAAAGATATCAGCAGTGTGGCAAATATGGAGAGTGCTGATAAAAGCACGATTTTTAACGGGCGGTGCATAATAAGAATTTCATAAGCAAGATTTATAAGCTACAAAAACATTCTATATTCAGGTCTGCAAAGCTGATAAGGTGGCTTCGCCAGCGGGTAAAGACGCACTAGAGCAAGTTCCGTCCGTCAGAGGACGCAGGCAGAAGCTTGCAGCCTGAGAAGGTTATGCCGGAATCAGAAACGAGACCTTCCGAGCCAGAAGGGCTATGATAGAAAATTGAGCATAAGTTCGGCGGGGTGAAACGGTCCGGCTTGTCCAATGAGATGCAAGGGCCATTGGTAGCCTGCTTAGACAAATGCCACTTGAAAACAGAAGACGGGCTAATTTCAGCATTGCCGACACCTTTTATATTTTTAAGCTGATTACAAGTGAAGTTTAGCTTGCAAATTTATTTCAAGATTCTGTGGCGTTCCTTTCTCTAAAAAGTACTTTATTTCTGGTTCGTGTGTCAACCCGACTATCAAATGGACTGTGTCGTATCCTTTTCGTGCCTTTTTCAAAACTTCTTTTGCGATATATGCCGATCTTAAAGTTGTACTTTTTATCGGGCTGATGAAATCACTGCTAAAGTTTATCTGCAGAGGCTCCGGCAACATGTATGTTTCTAGGAGAGCGTCTCTTAGAGGCCTAATATAAGAACTGTCTAGAAATGACATGAAAGTTTTTCTAACCATGTTTTTAGAAGCTCTGCCGCCCAAAAACGGCAAAGTAAATGTTAACATGCTGCGTGCGATGCTTGTGGGAGGCATGCTTAACAAAATCAAGTATAAATTACCATCCCAACCAAGTGCCTTATGGTCCTTGACTTCTTCGTAAAAATTATAATCTAATGTATATTTATCAAATCCGCAGAAGCTCATAAGATTCTGCTCGAAAACCACCGCCCCACCTTCTTCGACCCATCCAGCAGCTTCTGTTTTTAGAAGGGCGCTTAATGACTTCGACACCCCTCTCAATCCGTGCGATATCCCATGAATGACGTACTTGACACCGTTTTTTTCAACCACGCTGCCGGGCAAGCTGCCTATGTCTTCGCTATAGTTTTGTCTCAATGCGTCGGAATTTTTTATTCTTATATTGCGTGCTGTAACATAGGCCATCTTCTCACCTCTTCTGTTGTTTGGAAACTTGTATCCATATTCGTTCATCCTGTCTCTAAGATGGCTTAAGCAAGATTCGTATGGCTGCTGAGAGCTTTCCTCCAGGATATTTTCCAGTTCTGATGGTTTTATCAAATTCCTTGGCATAATAATCAAAATACAATTACTTACATAATCTTTAAATAACTTAATTTGACA
>CAYJRO010000104.1:0-4045 GCA_964372425.1 uncultured archaeon | reverse complement strand
AGACCAAGATAGGAATAGAGATAGGGGGAAAAGCTGCGCAGTTCGGCACCCTCGACGAGATACTTGATTTGTGTAGGAAGACCGAGTGCATCCCTGTGGTAGACTTCGGCCACCACTATGTGAGGAACAGGGGCAAGATAGACTATGCGGAGGTCTTTGACAAGGTAGAAAGCATAGGAATAAAACACCTCCACTCCCACTTCGAGGGCGTAAGGTGGAACGGCAAGGCGTTTGCAGACGTACACGAGCCGATTGGAGATAACCCGCCGTTCGAGCCGCTGGCAAAGGAGATACTGAAAAGAAAACTGGACGTCACGATAATCTGCGAGAGCCCCATGTTGGAGATAGACAGCCTGAACATGAAGCACGTTTTGGAAAAACTTGGTTACAAGCCCTGACTGCGGTTTAGTTCGCATTACCTGTTTTCGGCTTCCTCTTCTTTCTTCTGGGCCACCTGATTTTCCCACTTCCTTTTCAATTCGTCCCACCCTTCTTTCAGCTCGGTGAAGCTGTCAGATGCGAATATCTTTTTGCGCAAAAACACGAAAGCCAAGACACCTCCCACCACAACCAAGGCAACAACAACCCACGCAAGGGAACCTGATTTCTGTGTTCCGGTCACAGTAGAAGAGCCGCCGGGCGTCGATAGCAGGTTGCTCATCTGGGACACTATCTGTTTCGTGGGGTTTATCAGAGCACTTGCGTTGAAGTAGTCGTTCTGGTCAGCATAGTCTTGCATGGTTTCCAGGTTGCTTTCTAACCTAGCATACAGGCCTTCAAGGCTGGCAGTATCATCGCCCTTTGATTCAAGCTTTTTAATCTCGGCCGAGAACATGTCCAGCTGAGACTTGAAATAAAGCAGGTCGTTATTTATTGATGTTATGGTCTGTGCTGACGGTAAAACCCTTAATGTGAAATACTCCCTAAGCACTGTGTCCCCGAACTGGACGGCAAAGCTTATGTTATGGTCGCCTACGGGCTCTTTAACGTTTGCGAAAATAACTGCAAACATCGTGCTTTCTCCGGGCTTGAGGGAGAACACAGACGGGTTAACATAATAGCTTTCTTTATTCACTCCTATGACGAAAGGCTCGATGCTCAGGGTGTTGGAGCCCTTGTTGGTCACCTGAAAGTTGATGGTGTTGCCACCACTCTGCACCACCTGCACGAACTTTTCACTTGCCGATACATACAGCCTGAGCACTCTGGAAGGATTAGAAGTTATCACAAGCAGTTGTTCTGACGAGCCTGTTGTGTAATTTTGGTTTCCCGACGTCGTGTTGCACACGTACAGGTAGGTGACTTCTGTCGAGAAAGCCTCCACGTCAGGATTGGACGTCCTTGTGCTGTTCCTGTACAGGTTTACCTTCAAAGGCGACGGCGCGTTGCAGGATATGTTGATCTCGGTGTTTGGCGCGACTTCCCAATACAATTGGTCTATCTCCAGATTCACGGGAGCCACAGCCTTGGCTACGGTGAAATTGTGTCTTGCAGTCGTGTTGAATTTTCCGAAGGAGTTGTTGGCATAGGCCTTCCAGTAGAAGCTTCCAGCTGGCAAGGTGACATTGAAAAGTGCGGTCCTCGTTTCGCCGGCTCTCAACATAGTGTAGTTTACAGCCTTCCCGCTGAAGTTCATCTCTATCAGACTCGCATTGAAGCCATTGTAGTCGTTAATGTCGTCCCAGATAACAAATATCGTAGATGTAAATTCCTGGGAGTAGACGGGGGTTATGTTGGTCATTGCGTCCCATTTTGGAGCAGGCCAGTCCACGTTAACCTTGTAGCTGACTCCTGTGTTGTTGTCCAGATAATTGCTGTCTGTCAGGTTGTTGATTGTAGCCTTGAACGTATGGGAGCCTATGGAAAGGGCGGATGCAGTGTAGTCCAGCGAGTTCGTGTTTTCCACGGATGCGACAAGTATGCCGTCCTGGAACAAATGAACCCTTCCTGTGCCAGCTGTCTTAACTTGAACCGTGACGGGTTCTTTGTAATTGCTTTGGGTATCCTTGTTGGTGACGCCGTTTACAGTAAGGTTGATAAGGTTGGGGGGCTTTTGGACTGCAAGTGTTGACTGCTGGGTGGAGTTTATGTTGCCGGAAGTGTCGATGGCATAAAATTTCCATGGGTAGCTGCCGACAGCAAGGCCGTCGTACGAGTAGTAGAAAAGGCTTCCTATATTGTATGCGCTGTAGTTCTGCATGCTTCCAGACACGTTGCTCTCGAAATATATCTCAGACAATGCTATGTTGTCTGTCCAGGTGACATTGAAGTGATAGGTTGCAGTGGGCGAGTATTTGGCTGGGGATTGCGGGGAGCTTGTCAGGTTGTACCATCTGGGCGCTATGTTGTCGTTCACCGTCACAGAATTTATAGCAGAGTTTAAGGAATTGTTTGCATCCAGTGCAGAAATATTGAAATCGTAGCTTCCGATTGAAGACGGAGTGGACGCCTTGAACCAGAAATAGCCAGTGGAGCCTCCTCCCAGCTGGAAGCCGTGCCATTTCAACGTATTGCCGACTGCTATGAAAGAGGAGTTGCTAAGACCAGTGCCCGCGTTACCGCTGTAGGAGAAGCCGTTCGGCAGGGTTATGTTAACCTCGGTTATGTTCAAGGAATCCGTGTTGCCTACCGTGAAGTTCATAAACGGGGTGGAGCTGACATTTACGGTCTGTGGTAAAACAGAGGACGTGAAAGCCGCTGCCATTACTGTGTTTGACAGAAAGACTAATAGCAAGAGCGATATCAGTAGTATCCTCATGAATTAGTTTTTGTGCTTTTTACTGGATAAAATTAAAATCCCGTTCAACACAAAGACATATATAATGTAACCATACACCATTATAACATGGGCGTACTGGACAGATTGGGCGAACTCTTATTTTATGTTGAGAGACAAAGTGCTGTTTCATGGGTGCCTACTTACAAATCTATAGAAGCATGTGAGACCGAAAAAGACTTGGAGCGTCTATTGGGGCCGCCATCTGAAGAAAGCATGCGTATCAGAAACGATGTCTTAGAAGCTCTTAGACGATACGAAGCAAGAAAATACCCATATTAGAGCAAAACACACTAATATCAGCATAATCTACTTCAAAACATTATGAATCTCATCTATAAGGTCAGTCGTGACAGTAGATTCACCGTATTTCTTGACAGCCATCTCTCCGGCCAAGCCATTGATATAGGCAGCGGCACTCGCAGAAGTGAATGTATCTATTCCTCTTGCCAGTATGGTACCGCACACACCAGTCAGAGTGTCGCCCATCCCACCGACAGTCATCTTAGTCGAGCCAGTCTTGTTCAAAGCAGTCTTCAGGCCGTTGGTGATGATGTCCACATGACCCTTCAGCAGAGTAACTACTGGCGGAACTATGGGGCAAACTCCTGCAGAGCAGTTTATAGCATGCGTCTCCTCGCTTACGATTTTTATCCTTTCGTCCAATTTTTCCCGCGGCAACTGCTTGCCGGAAAGTTCCAGGAATTCGTTGTCGTGCGGTGTAAGTACAATGTTCTTCCTCGCTAAAATCGTCTTGTCCGCACTCACTGCTCTGATAGCATCCGCATCAATTACCATAGGAACTTCAATTTTTTTCACAAGTTCTATGATAGCTCTCCTTGTCTCGTCACTTCTCCACAATCCTGGGCCTATGGCAACAGCGGTAGCCCTGACTTCTTCTATCATCGATAGGACTTCCAGCACGTGTTTTGTTTCCAGTTGCTTGCCTTCCAGCGGCTGAGTAATCAACAGTGGAGAATATCCGGCAGCAATGTCCATAGGCCTTCTGGGTCCAACCAGATAAACCAAGTCACACCCTGCACGATACGCGGCCATGCCCAGAAAGACGGCAGAGCCAGTGTGCCTCTCGCTGCCTGCAATAACCAACAATTTACCATACTGTCCTTTGTGCGACCACTCGTCTCTTTTTGTGTAGACCCCCTTCAGGACATCAGAAGTAACATATTCCATAGAATTAGATTGTCTTATAAAAAATTAAAAACAAGCCAGAGTTTGTTAGCCCATATCAGGAGTAAATGATCCGGAATC
>CAYJRO010000103.1:0-4068 GCA_964372425.1 uncultured archaeon | reverse complement strand
AAAACTAAAATAAAGTTTTACCAACGCTCAGTAACAGAGAACTTATAAAAGAAAGAAGCAGAAAAAAAAATAAGGAAAATCAAGCCTACCGCAACATACCTGATTCTTTTCTCAATCTTTCGCATAACTTTCGCTATCCCACATGTCTTGAGGATTGTCACCACGATTTATCAAAAACCTGCCCATTACCAAATAGTCTATCCCAGTTCCCATCATACATTTATAAGCATCATAGTAGCTACAGACTATGGGCTCGCCTCTGATGTTAAACGACGTGTTAATCAGAATTGGTATGCCTGACAGCTTGCCGAATTCCTTGATTATGTCGTAATACAGCGGGTTCTGCGACCTTCTTATAGTTTGCAGTCTTCCACTTCCATCTACATGAGCGACGGAGGGAATCGTACCTTGCCACCTCTTTCTGATTGGATATACCATCAACATGAAGTCGGTAGGTTCGGGGATAGGCTCGTCGCATTCAAAGTACTTTACAGCATCGTCTATACAAACAACTGGGGCGAATGGTCTGAATCTCTCACGGTGCTTGACCTTAATGTTTAGAATCTCTTTCATCTTCGGATTGCACGCATTAGACAGGATGCTTCTTGCCCCCAGTGCGCGCGGACCCCATTCCATTCCGCCTTGGAACCATCCAACCACACCGTCTTCGTGTATAAGCTTGGCCACAGTCTTTACCAGCACCCTGTCGTCATTGAAGATAGAATACACGATCCCATTACTGTCAAGAAACTGCCTAATCTCTTCCCTAGAGTAGCTAGGCCCCAGATAAGCGTTCCTAAGCACATACTCCCTTTTGTGCCCCAAAATAGTGTTGTAAACATACAAGGCAGCTCCTATGCTGGTGCCACCGTCGCCCGGATCAGGATGAACCCAAACACTTTTGAAAGGTGTGTTCCTCAATATCTTGCCGTTGCAGACACTGTTTAATGCAACCCCCCCGCCCAACACAATATTATCACACTTTGTTACTTTGTAGAGGTGGTTAAGCATCTTGACAACGATTTCTTCCAGTATCATCTGAAGTGCCGCCGCTATATCCGCATGCCTCTTGGTAACTTTCGATTCGCGTTCCCTTACAGGCTCGCCCAATAGACGGCAAAGCTTCTTTGAAGGCATTCTATCAGCAAAGTGGTAAGTGAAGTACCGCATGTCAAGCCTGTAACTACCGTCATCTTTGACATCCAATACACCTTTCAGCTTCTTATAGTACCTGTTCTTCTTCTTGTCTCGGCTGCCATAGGCACTCAGTCCCATGACTTTGTATTCAGAGTTGTTTACCGTGAAGCCTAGGTAGGCCGTTATTGTTGAATACAGCAGACCCAGCGAGTGAGGGAACTTTATATGCTTCATCAAATGGATTTCATTACCGTTGCCTATGCCATAGGTAGTAGTGGTCCATTCTCCCACACCATCCATTGTGAGAATCGCGGCTTTCCTAAATGGGCTCGCAAGGAAAGAGCTCGCCGCATGTGCCATATGATGCTCGATGAACAAAATATCACCATCGAAGCCCATCTGTTTCCTAATAGTCTTCACGACCCGCAACTTTTCATTCAGCCACGAAGGCATTGCACTGACAAATGTCTTGAAGCTGAAAGGGAACATCTCTAGGTGCTGGGACAACAGACGCTCAAATTTCAGAAAAGGCTTCTCATAGAAACCGATATACTTGATTTGACTGATGGAAATTTTCTGATTCTGAAGGCAGTATTTGATTGCATTTATCGGAAATGAGACGTCATGCTTCTTCCTCGTGAACCTCTCCTCCTGAGCCGCCGCAACTACAACCCCATCCTTTAGGAGGGCAGCTGAAGCATCGTGATAGAAACAACTGACACCCAACACATACATAAGTGATCACCTAAAACTGTCTGTAATATTCGGAAATACGTTTCTTCTTCAGATTTAAATCTAACCAATAGCTGTCCGCCTTCTTCCAAATTTCAATATCAAGAAAACGTTTCTTTAACATCTGGGCTATAGCCCAGGGAATACCGACTCCCGTGAAATATACAATTGAAAGCAAGATGGAGTTCACTATGACGGTTATGTTATGACCGAACAGTTTCATTCCATCCCTGAAGCCAGCGGTAAATTCTACGAACACTTTCATTCCAAAAGCCTCTTGCATACTATGCCCACCGCAACAACAATTATAGTAATTCCTGCAGTATGCAGGTAGGACCAAAATGTTGGCAATTTGTTCGTGAAACTCAACACCATATGCAAAATGGTCGTGAACAGAACGTAGCCTGCCACGTAACCAATCTTCTCTCCGAACTCTCTGGCAGTCCGCTTTTCATCAAATTTCATAATCTACTATTTGGCACTAAAGCCTTTTAAATTGCAAGACAGTCCTTAAGATAGGACTTGTCCACATCTTACTTCGAACAAATGACCAAAAACCTACCAGTCGCCAATGCAAAGGTCAGATACCAACCGTTAAGCATGCTGTATACCAAAGATAAATCTAATTCCCGACCACTGTCTCGTAGACCTCGTAGCATCTGCGTGCCGCATTCCTCCAAGAGAAATTTCTGATTACATGATTCATACCCCTCCTTCCCAACAATCGCATAGACTTCATGTTATCCAGTGCGTAGCTTATCGTTCCAGTCAGGCTGTTACTGTCAGCGGCAGGCACCAGTAACCCAGTCTTACAGTGTTCTATAACCTCCGGAACACCGCTCACGGAACTGGAGACCGATGGCATCCCACACGCCATTGCTTCCAACAGAACTTTGGGAAGCCCCTCTGAAAGACTTGGAAGGACGAAGAGATCGGCTGATGATAAATATCGTGGCATATCGAAAAACGGCACACTCCCCAAAAGTTCAACCACGGATTGCACGAGATATTTGCTAATCATATATTTTAGATAGTTGCGGTAGTACCCGTCCTTGCCAATGACCACCAGTTTAACTCTATATTTTTTGCTCAGCTCCTTTAAAGCCGCTAGGAGGTATTTCAGGCCCTTTCTTGGCTGAAATGTGCCGACGTAAAGCAAGACAAAATCCACGTTGTACTTTTCCCTCAAAGGTTCTACTTTTCTGGGGTAAAAAATGTTTGTATCCACCCCGTTGTGAACAACAGAAACCTTTTCGGGGTCGACATCATAGTAATAAACCACTTCGTCCGCAACAGCCTGACTTACACAGACTAAAGCATCCGCATTTTCACACATAATTTTAAATGACAACATGCCGGTTGGTGTGGAGTAGATACTCTCTCTTATACGCTGAAAGGGGAAAGGACTTAACGGCATATATTCTGGTATTTTCATGTAAGAGACACAGTCGTGTACGCTTGCAACCACAGGTATTCCCAGCTTCTTCCTAAATTATTGAACCCAAATTCCCTGAGGATTGTGCACATGTAGAATATCTACAGAATCCTTTAATTTTTGAATTTCCCTCCAGGCCATATAGTTGAACACTGGTGCGGTCGCCATCGTAAAAGGCAGCTTCAGGTTCCTTAATCTTATCACATTTATACCATCGATATTATCCCTTCTAGGATACTGTGGATAACCGCCGGCTATAATAGTGTTTTCAATGCCCATTTCAACTTGGTATTTGGAAAGATAGTAGTAGTTGGGGGCCAAGCCGCTACTTATCTTTTTAAAAGGCGGGAAAGTTTCGTATGTCAGTCTGCAAACATGCATAATTCTAATATTACTATTTCTATGTAAAAAGCACTGATTATAAATATATCCATATTCGACAATTGATAACTATTATGGAAATGCTAAAAAAACATTACAAAAACAAAAAAGTGCTTGTAACAGGCGGCGAAGGATTTATAGGAAGCCATCTTATAGAAAGACTGCTGGATCTCGGCGCCGATGTAAAATCTTTTGTAGCATATAACTTCCGGGGAGATTTTGGCTGGATATCTCATCTGGAAGATAAACTGGATTTTCAATTGGGCGACATTAGAGATTCTGACGCCGTAGAAGAATCTGTGAAGGACTCAGATATTATTTTACATTTAGCGGCGTCGATTTCCATACCATACAGCATCCTTAGACCCAGAGAGGTCATAGAA
>CAYJRO010000102.1:0-4104 GCA_964372425.1 uncultured archaeon | reverse complement strand
TAATTACGATTCTAAAAGTATGGCAAAGATAACCTTTAACGGCGGCATGGGGTATGTCGGCGGCAACAGGATTGTTTTTGAGAATGGGAAGAAGAGAATAATGATGGACTATGGTATGAAGGTGGGTGAAAATCCCGACAGGGGCATGCCGCAGTATGACGTGGAAGACGCTGTCGATGCCTTGCTGCTTAGCCATGCCCACCTTGACCATTCTGGCAGCATACCGGAACTTGTCACAAAAAATCTCGTCGGTAAACTGTACACCACAGGTGCCACGGGCGACCTGACGGAGATGCTTCTTCTAGACTCGCTGAAAATCAGCAAGAAAAAAAGGGGGCCGCTGAAGTTTGACAGAGAAGATGTGGAAAGGACGATGGGGATACTGCAACCTGTCAACTACAGGGAGCACATCAAACTTGGCGAGGATGTAGAAATGGAATATTTTGACGCGGGCCACATACTAGGCTCTGGAATGATAGGACTGGAGATGGACGGCAAGTATGTTCTTTATACGGGCGACTTCAACACGCAGCCTACTCGCTCGTTCAACGGCTGCGAAAGGGGCTTCCCGAAGCCGGACGCACTCATAATAGAAGGCACCTATTCCGACCGCAACCATCCAGACAGGGAGTCGCAGGAAGACAAGCTGGCTGAGATAATCGAGGGCACAATGGACAGGAACGGCACGGCGGTCATATCCGTCTTCGGCGTGGGCAGGCCCGAGGAGATACTTATGATACTGGACGACGACAAGTACGGCATCACAAGCAAGTATGATGTTTATGTGGACGGCATGGCCAAGAAGGCACTTGAAATTGTCGAAAGCCACAGGCATATGCTGAAGGATCCGGAAAGTTTCACCAGGGCGCTGGACAATGTCAATTATGTCTACGACCGCGCGACAAGGGACGAGATTGCCAACAGGCCTTCTGTGGTCATAACCACAAGCGGCATGCTGAAGGGAGGACCTGTTGTATCATACTTAAAGGCTCTCCGCAGAGAAAATAACTGCAGCCTCATAATGACCGGCTACCAGGCGGAAGGCACGCCGGGGCGCGTGCTGCTGGAAACGGGACGGTATAAAAACAAATACATCTACAGTAACGGCGAGTCCCGCTGGGACGATTTCGAGGTCAGGATGAAGGTTGAGCAGCTGGACTTTTCCGCGCATGCGGGCGGGGACGACCTGGAAAGGTTCATAGCGGACAGCGGCACGAAGGACGTTTTTATCATACACGGGGATGACACAAAAGAATATGCCAGGAAAATCGGGGAAAGCCTGGGCGTGAACGCCGTAGCGCCTTCTTCCGAGAACAGGGTTTTCGAGATTTAATAATAAACTGTTTGCCGACCGTTTCGAGGAAGGCGTCTTAGGGTTTAAATGCCTCGGCTGCCAAATCATTCTAGACATTAAACACGGTGAACTGTATGCAGGGATTTTGGAGCATGGCGAACCATGTCATAAGGCGGTCGGACATACTGCTGGAGGTAATCGATGCCAGAATGCCGGACATGACCAGGAACAGGAACGTGGAGGGCAAGATAAGGGGCAAGAGGAAGGCTTTCATACTTGTATTGAACAAGTCGGATCTGATAACAAGAAGTATGAGGGACGATTTCATGAGGAAGACAAAATCCACCACTGCCGTTTTTGTGTCGTGCAAGAAGAACAAGGGCATCGCAGAGCTGAGGGAGATGATACTCGACGTTTCCAGCAGGAGGAGGCACAATCAAAGGGCGGGGGTGGGCGTAATAGGCTATCCAAACACTGGAAAGTCGTCGGTGATAAACGCACTGGTGGGCAGGTCCGTGGCAAAGACGTCCCCGGTGGCAGGCATGACCAGGGGCGTGCAGTGGGTGAGCGGCGGGGACGACGTCATGTTCCTCGACACTCCGGGCGTGATGCCCATGGACGACAGGACCGAGGCCGACCAGGCGGTGATGGGCGCCATAGACCCGGACAAGCTGGAGAACCCCGAGATGGCTGCCATTAGGATAATACAATTATTCAAGGGAAGCAGCATGAGGAACTTGGAGAGGTTCTACGGCATTGCTGCAGGGACGGGGGACGCCGCAAAGACGTTCATGGAGATATGCAGAAGGAAGAACTTCCTGCTCAGGGGAGGCAGGCTGGACGAGGCCAGGACAGCCATGCTGGTAGTAAGGGACTGGCAGAGGGGCAAGCTGCTGCTGGATTTCGCGGCAAGGTGAGCAGTTGATAGGTATGGCAAGGTTCAGGTGCGGATGCGAAATAAAGGACGATGGTGAACTTATTGTTGCGAAAAAATGCACCAATTGCCCGGAATGCAAAAGCTGCCGCTTCCACTGATAATGTCATCTGATTCCTGCGGCCGCAACCTCAACTATGGTAGCAGAAGGGACTGTTATCGAAATTTGTGGAAAAACTATTCGTGTGGCGTATTTATTTTTAACTGTCATTATGTTTTTATGAAGATTTTCAGAGGCCGTAAGATTGACGATAATGCGCCAAGGATGGCGACGCACTATACCACTAGGAAGAGCCTTGAACACATAGCAAAGGAGGGCGAGCTGGTGCCATACAGTGACATAAGTGACATCAACACGGGATATGGCGACAGCACCAGGTATCTGTTCGCTTTCCTCCAGTCGCCCGTGGACTTTGAAAGCGTATGGAAGGCCGACATGGGCTACGGCAAGGGATACGAGAGATCGGTCTTCGACATGATTGTCAACTACATAGCAAAGAGGGACAACCACGAGCACACAATACCCAACGAGTTCATGGAACATTTCAAGAGGCACCATATGGCAAGGATAAGCTTTCAGCTGGAGCCTTCCGACAAGGTTTTCGTGGCAGACACGGCGCTGTGGCTGGATATAGAATACAAGAAGTACAACAAGGGAAAGGTGCCCCTGGAGAGATACAGGCAGAATTTCAAGCTGCCAGAACTAATAATAGCCAACAGCATACCTTCTTCCAGGTTCGTTTCGGTGGACGAGCACCCGTTCGGGGAGTGCGATAAATGCGACAGTAACCAGTGCTGCGAGACCGCGGACGCGCAGGCCTACGAGATGGGCAAGAAGCTTGACGGCTTTTGATGTCACTGTGACATTGATACAAAATAGGGACGAAAACGCTGTCCAGCAAACGATAATAAAAATTGCACCGTTACCTTTTGTACAGCATTACCGTACATTATAAAGGCGATGGGTGATAAAAATGGCAGACGGCAGGCATATGAAAAGAAATGCGGATGAGAAATGAAGGATAACTGGGAACTTATTGTTGCCAAAAGATGCAGCAGCTGCCCGGAGTGCAAGAGCGGCCGCTTCCATTTATTGAAATCTGTGCAATGGCGCAATCGTTATTTGCTTAGTCGTGCTTCATTCATTGCTAATGCCGTCGATAAATTTCCGCGCCCTTCACACTCCTGACCACATAATAGATTATGAACAGCAGCATGACAGTAATCGGCAGCGCTATGAACGGGAAGCTCAGTGCCGTCATAGTACCAAGCTCTTGCGTGAATTCTTTTGTTCCTGCGGGGCTCTTTACGATTACTTTTGCGAGAGTGTAGTTGAGTGCGGCTGATATGAAGAAAGACATGGCAATCATGTAGTTGGATAGGATTAGCTTGTTCTCCAAACCCCTCGCATTTTTCTTTTTCAACGACTTGCGTATCTTTTTCATGTCCATTATTCCGCCGAACAACACCTTGACGACAGACACGCCGTATTTTTGTGCAACGATTATAGATAATCCTATTATCAGCGGTATGCTCGCTTCTTTTACAGCCACCGCATCCGGTCCAAGACCGAAAATACCTATGCTGCCCGTAAGCAGAATGCTGAGAAGCCCGATGATAGAAAATATGTTTTTCCTTTTCGCGACAGCAAGGTCGTATATTCCGTAAGCAGCAGGGAATGATATCGCAATTAAAATGGCGTTCAGCGCTCCAAGTTCTTCGGTGTACCGTGTCATTATAATGACCGGGACGACAAGATTTATCAATATGTTCAGGAACGCGCTTCCTTTCGTTTTTTGTTTCCCTTTTATCTGTATCACCGACAGGTATAATGATTGTATTATAACAATCAAATAGTAAAATCTTGATTTTTAAT
>CAYJRO010000101.1:0-4166 GCA_964372425.1 uncultured archaeon | reverse complement strand
TCATTATATCAGCCCAGCCTTACAAAATGAGAACAGCATATGGGACATTACAATCCATAGAAATAAGTTGTACACAGTATGGTCAGACGGTTTCTTTGGCAAGTTTAGTATATAAACTTCACTAAAGTTAAACTGCAGATGAATTTTAGTATAACTAAAGTTAAACTGTATGTCAATAAAAGTCAGAAATAACCGTTAAGAATGAAATAAGTAACATCTAGCATCCTCGAAGGAATGCTAGGGATTATTGTTAAATAACATCGGTTAAGATGTCTTTAAAAGCTTTAAGTCAACTAATTACCCAGAGTGACAATCGGCCTAATTGTGACAAGTTTCCGGCGGTTCGGACCCATTTCGCCCCTGCCGCTGGGGCAAGCTTTATGGCTTCCCATTTGAACCTTATGCTGAATCCCTTGGCTGCGTATTTGGGCACAAGTATACCGCTATTTATTAGCTGTTTCATCTGACCGCCATGGTACTATTTTTGACTGCAGATGCTTTTATGTTTTTATTGGCGAAACATGTAAAAGGACTACAATGTTTTGAAGCCGATTAATAAAACCAAGATAATCAACTATTAATTATTTATACTTAACATGACATTTCATTAATAAGATTATGAAAAATATTCCGTTAGAAAAGGATGAGAAGCCTAACAAAATGAGACCACATGAGGAGAACATGGTTATACAGAAGATTCGGACTTTGGCAACGTTGTATTCGAGATCCTGAGTACGAAAAGAGAGGACGATGAAGTCATTTTTAAAATTAAGGCGGGGGTGGGTAGAAAACGAAAACGCAAAAAAATGCTTGGCTGGAAGAAATGGGGCATTGGAAGGTGTTGGAATGAAATTGACTAACGAAGATGCGGATTTGTTTTACAGGCTGCACTGGTCCCTGATGTTCTATGCTAACCAGAAACACAAGGTCATCGGCAATCTTGAGTCGCCTGACTTTAAAAAACAAAAGCCGGAGGATATCTTGAAGCTGAATGAAAAGATTTTTTCCCATATAGATATTATAGATTCTTTCGTAGCCGAAAACCCACCCAATTTTAACAAGGAGGAACTTGAAATAGTCAAAAACTGGAAGAAGTTTATCGGGGGTGATTTTTTCATCATCGCCCACCTGAAAGATTATACTGTGTTTTTAGGGGGAGACGATAACGAGCCCAAAGCGTACGGGGTTCTGGGACTCCGAAGCGGAATCGAAGAGGTCGTGGGTCACTATCTTCCCATATTTGTGAGAACAATTCTGCTACCTTTCAGGGGTAGGATAGTTTATTGCGGCGTTCTGAATTGCAATAACATACATTTTGGCGGGGGCTTTAGGAAAAGCATACAGCTGGACTATCAGAAGGCTAGGAGTAAGTTCGGCATCATCACATCTTTGGACTCTGGGATAATAGAGAAGAAAGAATCGGACGAAGAATTGCTCAGGTTTTACATGAGGGATGAAACGAGGAGATGGGAGAACGAAGAGGAGATAAGAAAGATGCTCAAAAGGAACCCGTCGCTGACAAATGTCTATTACCAGGAACTGGGAAAGTATAACGCCAAAAGGATAAGAAAGAAGCTTTCCGAGATAGGCGTGATGTCGGGAACGTGGATCGCGGTTTTTGACGACACTGTCATAGCCACAGGGCAGGATGAGGAGGAAGTAACCAAGACTGTGGAAAATCTTATTCCAGAAGGCAGGAGAGCGTACGTGCATGTATTCAGGTATGTTGAGAAGCTGAAGGGGCAGAAAAGGGGCAAAACGGGCATTAAAGGGGTAGAAGGGGGCAATCCGACCCAACGCCTGTAGGTGGTTAACATGGAGATAGAAATCTCTGTTTTCCGAAACCACATAGTTGTAAAGGGTGTGCCAGAAACCACATGGGAACAGCTAAAGCCGTATTGGAAAGACATAGCAAAAGCTGTCTTGGAAGTGTTCAAAGAAGGAAAGTTTAAACCTTATGACGTTAGGAAAACCAGACCGGACGGGGTTTATGCTGCTCCGTGGTACTGGACAAAATTCTATAATAGTTCTTAGTCTTTCTTCTGTAAGTTCTTTTCTTCAAATTTTTTAACTTTGTCGCCATCGATATTGAATATTCCGACCATCAATAATATTTAACAGAGCGTAGTTAATAGAGTTGTTCTATCAATAACTAACATCAAAACATCTTGGAAGACGTGACCCTCCTCCTCTTCTCCTGGTCCCTCCTTGAGCAGTCAGGGCACAGCTTGAAGCTGGAGTTCATGGACTTGCCGCACTCGGGGCATCTCTTGGAAGACCACATTGAATAATCATTTGGCTTTACAGTTCCAAGAACCTTACACACTCGCCGGCCTTCTTCTTAACTTCCTCGTCAAACGTCAAGATGGGTGCCTTGAGTTCTTTTGCGAGAGATACGAAAACTGCGTCAGCGCCCTTCAAGGCAAACCTTATGGCGGCATCCGTGGCCAGCCTCGCCCTTTCCATGTCAAGCTCCTTGACGTCTATCGTGTCGTGCTCTATCCAGAACCTGAGCTTGTCTTCTATTATCATTGCCATATGTGGCCCGAAGTTCCTTGCAAAAAACCCGCAAATCTCAGGCACAGCCAGCGTAGGTATCACAGGCTCTATCTCGCCGCTCACTATCTTTAAAATCAGGCTCTTGCTCCTGGCATGGAAATTGTCCTGGTCGGAAAACATGCTTATCCAGACAGAAGAGTCTATGACAACCCTCATTTCAATCCCTCTCTTCCCTGATAAGATCCACGGATGTCTTGCCTTTGGGCCATTTTTTGCCCACCATCTTCGCTATCTTTTCGACCTCTTTTATCTCTTTTTCCCAGTCAAAAGCCTCGACTATTATTTTGTTCCCTGCGACAGTTTCTCTTACCAGGGATCCGGGTTTAAGACCCAGCCTCTCTCTTAGACTATGGCCTATTACAAGCTGGCTTTTCGGGCCCAGTCTGGTCACAAATTTCAGTCTATCGTCCTCATCTGCCATGTTTTACTATTGGTATTACTAGTATTTAAGTATTACTATATAATAAGTTATACTAAAATTAAAGTATTACACTTGGCGACAAAAAATATACCGAGTGTTATTATTCCAGCGCATAGTTTATTTTATGAAAATGATGGCAGCCGGAAAATCTGACAATACAGAGACAGTTCTGGTATCATCCATAAACGCCATAGCGATCCATGCCGACAGGTTTTATGACATCCAGCTGTCCTACAAGTCGGATTCGGGCGATAGGATAGTAAACTGCAGGCTTGCCCCGGAAAACCTGCCAGCCGGCTTGAAGGCGGGCGATACTGTAAAGGTAAAGAAGATGCTGAGCACGATCTACGGCCTGGAGAAGGTCTGAAAGATGACATCAGTCAGCCCAAAGAAAAATCGTCTGTCTCTTCCACGCCCCTTATCGGAAGCACCACCGTGCTCTCCTTATCGCCAACATTAAGTACATCTATGTAGTCTGCTCCCGGCTTTACCAGAAGCTGCACTGGAGATATCTCCTCGTCGTAAGGCTGCCTAAAGTCCCTGAACTTGACGTTGTCATCATGCAGCTTGAAATAGCCGTCCCTGCCTATAAGATACAAGTCGCCGTTCAGCGGCGACTGCCAGTCGCCAGATACCATGCTGCCGTCCACGAATCTGGCCATCTCGTTTCCCCACACCAGAACGCTGTAAGTGCCTTTCCTAGGCATCCTGAAGGCGTGCCTATCCTCGGCAACCGCAGCAATAGCATATGCCATGCGGCTTATCGCTTCCTCTGGCAATTGCAGATAATCGGCTACCCCGTTCCTTAAAATTCTCTCGATGCTCCTGCTGTCGATGTCTGCCATGATTAAAGATGTGGGGATAATCTATTTAAGCTTTTGAAGCACGCTAGCCAACAGCACCTGCTTGCCTACAGATATCCGAAGCCTAGGGTCAGAAGGATGCCAACTATAAGGGGCTGATGAATCAGGTATATGGTGAGCGAATGCCTGCCAAGGAAAGTGAAGATGTTTGTCAGAAAGTTGTCCACGTTGATTTTAGAGAGCCTCTTTATGAAATACTTGGCCGAAAACATCCCCAGCATCAAAACCCCAATCCACGGCATCAGAGGGATGTAGTCGATAGCGAAGATATTGCTTGGCATGAATCCCAGCCAGAACAATTGTGAGAAGCCGAAGTGCTGGAA
>CAYJRO010000100.1:0-4167 GCA_964372425.1 uncultured archaeon | reverse complement strand
ATGCCATACAAGAATCTTCTGCGGGAAAATCTTCACAGCGCCTTTGTAGTCCATGAGGAAAACCACATCGCCTTCTTTCAGGAACTTGTCGGCTTCTGACACCGATACATACTTGGGCTTGTCTATGGGAGGTATGCCATTTCTAGGCGGGCCCGCCAGCTTCAACCAGCTGAAAAGGAAGTCCGGAAAGATGAACTCGTCTACCCTCTCAAGAACGTTGCGGTTTTTGGAGAGCAAGGGCGTAGTGGAAAGGAAGGTGCTTAACACCAGGCCGCTATCCGCCAGCTACTCGCTGACCCCGGTTGGCGGTAAGCTGTCTGCGGTCATGGATGAGATGGGCAAATGGGGCAGGAACATCTGAAATATAGAGAAAAGATTTAAATACACCCAATAATAATTATTTAAGGCTGTTGAACATGAACCCGATAGGAAAGATGCTCATAGGAGCAATCATGATGGTAGGGAGCGTCTATGCAGTTTATTCATCCATTGGCACGCCGTATGACCTATGGAACGCCTTCATAATCGTTCTGGAAGGCGTCATACCTCCTGTCATTTTCATAATAGGCCTTTACATAGTATGGCTGGAGCTGGACGAGATGAAGATAGAGAAGGAGCTCAAGGCAGAGGAACAGAAGGCCAAGGCCGGCGCGAAAAAGGCCAAGAAGAGATAGGAAAGCCTGTTTTTAAACAATTAATCTGTTGAACTATAAAATGTTCTTCGGTGGTTAGCATAACATTTACCGATAATTTCCTCTTCGGCGCGGGCGTAAGCGACTACCAGCATTTCGGAGGCAGCGACTGCGATCTTCCAAAAATGAAGACTGTAGACCATTACAGCCTATACAAAAAGGACTTTGAAATGATAAAGGACTTGGAGCTTTCGGCCTTCAGGACAGCCATAGAATGGTCAAGAATAGAACCCGTCGAAGGCCAGATAGACAGAGAGGCTGTAAGGTTCTACCATGAATATTTTAAGGAGCTCAGGAAAACCGGTGTGAAGACATTTGTCACCCTACATCATTTCACCAACCCCCCGTGGATACATAATTACGGCGGATGGACGTCCAGAAAAGTAGTCGGGAAGTTCCTGAATTACGTAAATCTCGTGATAAGGGAGTTTGGGGATTATATAGACCATTACATTGTCTTCAACGAGCCTTCGGGCTACCCGGTAGGCGCCTACATCCTCGGGCGGTTTGAACCCCGCCACAAGATCGACTTTATTAACGCGGCCAGATGCACGCTCAACATGGCCAAGGCCCAAAAAAAATCCTATGATATCATAAAGAGCAGCAGACCGGAAGCTAAAGTGGGGTTTACGCACGCCGCCTTGGACACCATTAAAAACTTCAAAAACCTGTTTGCTTCCAAGGCTGTAGATTTCTTTAACGACAAGCTGTTGGGAATGTTCTCCAAGAGCTCGGACTTCATAGGAGTGAACTATTATTTCTCGATGAAGTTGGACTGGAAGGCTTTCCCAAAACAGCACAGTGTCCACCCAGAAAGCATCAGAAAGGTCTGCAACGACATATTCAAAAAGCATAAAAAGCCCCTGATAATAACCGAGAATGGCATTCCCACAGGGGACGACAGCCTGAAATCGGCTTACCTTATATCGCACTTGAAAGAGGTGGAGAAATGTGTCAATGAAGATAATATTGACATACAAGGTTACATATGGTGGACATTCCTGCACGGCTATGAATGGTTCTCCGGCTTCGACACCGACTTCTCCCTAGTCAACGTGGACACAGCCAGCCTCGAAAGAAAAACGATTCCCACTGCCAAAATTTATGCAGGCATATCAAAAAACAAGACGCTGGATGGCCTGAATGTCGACGGGGAGGTTTACAGGAGCCTTTTAGAGTTTAATAAATGGCCGTCACATTATTATATTTGAATTTTTATGGGAGTCAGCCTAGGAAAGCTGGTGGCAGCAAAGGAAATAGAGCTCAAATCATTAGCCGGCAAGAGCATAGCCATAGACGCCTTCAACACAATCTTCCAGTTCCTCTCGATAATCAGGGATCGGACGACGGGGGAGCCACTGAAGGACAGCAAAGGCAGGGTGACAAGCCATCTCTCAGGCATCCTCTACAGGATAAGCAGCCTTCTGGAACTTGGAATAAAGCCTGTTTTTGTCTTTGATGGAAAGCCGCCGCCCTTCAAAAGGAAGACCATAGAGGAGCGCGAAAGGATAAAACAGGAAGCTGAAAAAAAGATGAAGGAGGCGATGGAAAGGGGGGAGGAAGTTATGAAATATGCGCAAGCTACTTCCAGATTGACGAACGACATGATTGAAGACAGCAAAGCTCTTCTTGGATACATGGGCATACCGTGGATACAGGCCCCCAGCGAAGGCGAGGCGCAGTGCTGCTTCATGGCCAACAGGGGCGATGTCAACTTCACAGCCAGCCAGGACTATGACTCGCTGCTATTCGGGTCTCCGCGGCTGATAAGAAACCTGTCCATATCTGGAAGGAAGAAACTCCCTGGAAAGAACGTATACTATGAGCTCAAGCCGGAACTTCTGGAGCTGAAAGCTGTATTGGAAGAGCTTGGCATAACAAGAGAACAGCTTATAATCATAGGCATGCTTGTAGGCACCGACTACAATATGGGAGTGAACGGGGTAGGCCCTAAAAAAGCTTTGAAGATAGTCAAGGAAAGCGGAAGCCTGGAAACTGTGATGAACGGCCTCACATGGACCGAAGACGTCGACATACGCGAGGTTTTTGACTTTTTCATCAATCCGCCATCCAGCGAAGACTACAAGCTTGAATGGAAACCCCCCGATGCCGACAAGATAGTCAAGTTCATGACAGACGAGCACGATTTTTCCAGGGAAAGGATGGAAAAGACTTTGGAAAGGATAAGATCTGGCCAGAACAAATCCGGACAGGGCAGCCTTGGGAAATGGCTGATAAAAGGGTGAAAATACTGAACATTCTACGAAAAAAATGTATTTATAAAGATAAATTTGCTCTTTTATAGCAGATAAGGTGAGTTATTTATGATAGGTTTCACGGAAGCAGCGGAAGAGAAGATGAAATATCTGGTGAAATCTTTGGAAAAGGATAACATGGGCATCAGAATGAGACTTTCTTACGGATATGAAGGCTTGTATGAATTGACCGTGGACGAGATAAAGGAGAATGACGAAGTAAATCACATAAGCGATGTGGATGAAAAGCCAGTATATCTTGTAATCAACAAGGCGGAATCCCGGCCCAATGTCATAATAGATTACCTACAAAGGCAGGAAAATAGCGTAGGCTCATTTGTATTATATTATCCCAGTATGGGGGAGATGGGGGAAGGCGTCCTGACAGATTCTATAAGGCTTTTCGCAGTCGAAATGTATAAAAGCCACAAAGACGGGACTGAAGAGATCTTCTCCCACCTTAACTCTGACTACATGATGGAAAACGGCATGACAATGGTAATGGAAGAGATAGCCAGCCTGTCTGAACTGGCCGTATTTATTACAAACGACTTGGAAAAACTATACAGCCGTCTTGTTGTAGAGGCTGAAAGTACTGGCGAAGGGTGTTCTGTAGAATACACCAGGACCAAAAACCTGCTGGAAAAGTTCTCAAAAGAAAACGGCATGGATACCAATGTTTTAGTAGAGGGGTTGAAAGGGATAGTAAGCAAAGTCAGCACCGAAATGGCTGCTCTGGGCCTGCAAGCCAGCACTGTAATAGGTGCCGTCATCGAAGACCAGAAAAAGCTGCTAAAGGAGAAGATGGAAACTGGCAAGTCTGGCTATGTACAGGATTCCAAGATTACTGTGATTTCCGATATGGCTGGATTCACAAAGGATTTTTATGTGGTAAGCAAATATCTGCAGGAGCACCCAAAAGAAAAGATTCTAGGCTATCGCGGAGAGGGCGACATGTTCGGCTATTTCAAAGTAGATGATAACGGAAACTTCATGGTCATCCCGACAGATGCACAGAAAATAAAGGGTGACATAGGCAGTGACATGAGAAAGCTGCTAGGAATAAGAAAGAAGTACGACGGGCTCAGCTATATAGCATAACCCAAGACCTATTCACAGGGTTTATAAAGCTTATCCTATAATCGTCTAGTAGTTGGTACCATGTCTAGAGGAAGCATAATCATTGTGGGGACCGTGAATTTCGACTTGGACGGAAAGGA
>CAYJRO010000099.1:1189-4183 GCA_964372425.1 uncultured archaeon | reverse complement strand
AGGCGTGCCATGGCGGTGTGACGCATGGATGTTGTAATGATAGCGGCGTATTCGGGCGAGGGGCGTGTCATAGGCAGGAACAACGGGCTGCCATGGCACATACCTGAAGACCTGAGACGTTTCAAAGAGCTTACTATGGGGCATCCGGTGATAATGGGACGGGCAACATACGATTCCATCGGCATGCCTCTTCCGGGAAGGACGAACATAGTCCTGACAAGAAATCCGGGTGTGCATGGTTTCCCTGCGGATGTCCGTGCGTATAGCTCTCTGGAGGATGCGCTGGATTTTGCGGGAAGCATTGACGATGTGGCTTATGTGATAGGCGGGCAGAGCGTATACAAGCAGGCGCTGCCTTTGTCAAGCGGGATGGAGATAACGGAGGTGTATGGAAATTATGAAGGTGATGCGTTCTTTCCCGAGTTCTCGCCCGATGACTGGGAGATAATTTACACGGGGGACAGAAAGGCTTCCAGGAATGGTATGGATTCTTACAGGTTTGTCACATACAGGAGAAAGGCGCTTTAGACAAGCTCTGTCTCGCTTACGATGACAAAGTCTCCGACTGATTTTACCGCGGAGAATGGTATCAGGTGCCTTCCCTTGTCGTCCGCCTTCAGGTTCAGGTCGCTGAGGTACTTTGTAGGCTGCTCCACCACCAGGTTCAGAAGCTCGCCGCTCTCTGTTATGAAATCGATGTTGCCCACGAGGCCGAACTTTCGCCCGCTTTCCTCGCTTATTATCGTCTTGCCCAGGACGTCGCCCGCCCTGATTCTGGCTTCTGGCATAATTAAATAATTTGTTTTCTTAATATAAATGTTTCGTGCGGATGGATTGTATGATTTTTGTGCAATATTGCATTTTGTACAGATGGAAAAAACTTAAATCATAGTTTTTAGAATCCTATTATCATGGTGTACGCATTCGATGCTAACTTGGACATAATCGCACGCCTTCTGCTGTCGGTTTTCCTGGGGGCGATGATTGGGCTGGAGAGGGAGATGAACCGCAAGCCCGCCGGCCTAAGGACGCACATGTTAGTCAGCCTCGGGTCTGCGCTTTTCACCGTGATTTCTATATTCACTTTTAACGAGGATCCTGCCAGGATTGCAGCTGCGATAGTCACTGGCATCGGCTTCATTGGCGCGGGCAGCATCATAGCCTCAAGGGGTCGGGTGCACGGCGTGACTACTGCGGCCAGCCTTTGGATAACCTCCGCCATAGGACTGACTGCCGGCGCAGGTGCCTACTTCCTTTCAGCAGTCGTCACCATACTTGTGTTCGGCATACTGAACCTCAGGAGAATGGAGAACGGTCTCGACAAAAAAGGCAAGAAAAGAAACGGCGATGGTTTTTCGTGGTAAGGTGCTTTGTCGGCATAATGGCACCAGAGGGCATCAGGGAAAAGATAGTCGTCGTGCAAAAGCAGATTTCTAACGCCAACATTATGTGCAAGATGGTCGAGCCGGAGAACCTGCATGTGTCGCTTTCTTTCTTGGGAGAAATCGAAGACATTAACGCTGTATCTGATAAGCTGAGGGATTCGGTCGGCGGGGTGAAGAGGTTCGAGGTCGAGGTGGCCGGCCTGCTTATGATACCAAACATGAACTATGTAAGAGTAATTGCGCTGGGGGTTTCGGACAAGGCCGGTCTGCTGGAATCACTGAGACTGAAGATTAGGGATGGCGTGGGCGGGGATTCGCACGAGGCACACCTGACGCTGTGCAGGGTAAAGGGGGTTGTAGACAAGAGGACATTTTTCGGAAGGATTGAGAAACTGGAGGGTGTGGGCATCGGCAAGTTCGAGGTGGACGCCGTGCATCTCATAAAAAGCGACCTGTCGCTGGAAGGGCCGAAGTACACTGTTGTGGAAAGCGTCGGTCTAGAATAGGATCCTTTCCTCGAGTATCTGGGCGCGTCCGCCAATCTTCCTTATCCTGATGCCTATTGCCACAAGGTTTTTGATGTCGTCTGATGTCCAGAGGGACTGCTGCATCAGCTTGGCTCCTATCCTGTGGAGCATCCTGTTTATCCTTACCTTTTCAACAGCTTCAGACTGCGGGATGTCGTATACAAGCACGTAGCTCATGTTTTTAGGTATAATTATTGTTACAGCTGTAACATTTAAACTTTTCTATTATTTAAAGTATATTTCATTTTATAACATTACGAGACGGCGATGTTCGTCATCAAGAGGAAGTTCGGCGACACTGTCTTCTCGAGAAGCTACGGCCTGCTGAGGAAGGAGACTCTGCTGAATGCGGTGTGCTACAATGCCTGCAGGGAAACCATGCTGTTTATAGGAGGTTTTCTACAAGGCTCATCGGTTTATAGTATTTCCGGTATTTGTGATGTGCGTTTGTGAAAGTCTTTATCAAGAAGCTGGTCGGATTTCACCTACTACTGGATCGACGTATACCTTTAAGCTCTCATAAACCTGTGGCAGAACCATGCTGTCAGGCAAAGGTTTTCTTAACCCCACGTACAGACACAGTTCATTGGTAGTTGTAGGATTGCCCTGTCTTCCGCCAAGCACCCATTCCATCAGACCGACATCTGAGATGCCAACTGCGTTGATGTATCCACTGTAAGGCTCCTTCATCATGTAGTCTTTTACGAACTTCTCTTTAA
The DNA here is from genome assembly GCA_964372425.1 of uncultured archaeon. Taxonomy (GTDB): domain Archaea; phylum Aenigmatarchaeota; class Aenigmatarchaeia; order CG10238-14; family SCSR01; genus DATDXT01. The sequence continues at coordinate 1,552 of CAYJRO010000099.1, read as the reverse complement.
TTTTATTGACTTGGTCTTCGCGCATAATAATACTAATTTTTAGTTGTGAGTTAATAAAATTTTTTATTTTTCATACTTTTCTGACTTCCAACTGTAATTTCACTCGGCTTCCAAATCTTCCACACATCCGCTACAAAGCCACTTGCTACCAACATGTCGCAGCTTTTCAGAATAACCCTCGCATGACTCGCATATGCCTGAAGTCGTCTCAGCTTTCAGCACCGGCTCCTCCTCCTTCATCTTTAGCCTGTGCTCCAAAAGGTCGACCATCTCGGGCGACACCCTTGCTATGTCTGACAATGATATCATGCCAACGACTTTCTTTTCATCATGCGACAAAGCCACCCATTTACCCGCATGCGG
>CAYJRO010000099.1:0-1179 GCA_964372425.1 uncultured archaeon | reverse complement strand
TTCAGCACCGGCTCCTCCTTCATCTTTAGCCTGTGCTCCAGCACGTCAAGGATCTCCGGCGACGTCTGCGCAATGTCCCTTATGGAAATCAGTCCCACTAACTTGCCGCCCTCCATAACGGGCAACCTGCTTATGTTTATCTTTTTCATCTTCCTCACGGCTGTCAGCACGTCCTCTGCAGCTTCTATCGTCACAAGCGGCTTGCTCATGATGTCGCTGACCTTGACCTTCGAGGAGCTGAGGCCTTCTGCGACTATCCTCTTGACCATGTCGCTGTCAGTAAGTATCCCGATGAGCCTTCCGTTCTTGGTCACTATAAGCGCGCCTTTCCTCGTCTTCTTCATCAGCTTTCCGGCTTCCTGAACGCTCTTGTCCTGCTCGACAGATACTACAGGAGACGACATGACTTCCTTGACTGAAACTACCATAACAACCGTCTAATTAACTATTGGGAATGCTTTTTAATTAACTGTTGGTGATTTTTTCACCCGGCAGAAAGTTTGGCATTTTCCAGTGGCGGTTTCCCACCGCGGCTGGAGCTATGATTTCCTGTGATAAAACAGTTTGTGCAGAACCAATGCGATTAAACCTGTTTTGAATTCCTGGTCGTCTTTGGAGCAATACATGAAATTATAGTATCCTCCGGCCCGATAGGCTTCGGAACAAATATACATACCATTTCCGATGTAATCGCGCTGCCCATGCCACAATCGTCTCATTCTATATCCGCCTTTCTGGGATTCGTCCACGTCACTTTTCTCCATCCCTTGAGTGCCGGCCGCCGAAGAACTCTCCTGAGAGACCATAAGAGTATAATGTCGGCCAGTGTTTAAATATTTTCATGGAGATTTTAGGAAATCCTTGACGTCCTGTCCGTCTTCCTTTCCGACTTTTTTCAGAGGGACTGTCAGCCTTATCTTACTATAGCCAAAATCCACAACGAGGTAGAAAGGTACTCCTTCCAGTTTATCGCCCATATATCCATAGTAGTAAAACTTTTCCTTCTTTGAAGATTTTATCTGCAGGAATATGCATTTGCCGGCCTTTATGCACACAAGGTCTGCTTCGCCCAGGCTGCCTCCCGCCCTGATGACGCGCCATCCGTGCGACTCGAAAAGTATCTTTATCTTCCTCTCGACCATGTAGCCTTTCCTTTTATTCCTCATCATGCTAATTTAT
>CAYJRO010000098.1:0-4261 GCA_964372425.1 uncultured archaeon | reverse complement strand
TGGGCATAGAAGATGAAGTCGAAAGCAAGGCCAAGGAAGAGTAGGACGTATTGCTATTTTGATGTTTTTTCCTCTCATTGTGTGTTTACTTGTCGTATTTACAATACATTTAGTACATTTTTATTGCACATTGTTCATAAAATAAAGGATTAAATAGAACAAAATTCAATAATATTTAGGTGGTTGTGATGCCAGTGGGTGTTATTGATTGTAAGGTTGAAGATTTTTGGGCAGTGAATGACAATGTAGCGGAACTCGCAGATATAACAAGACCTATCTACGAGAGACTTGGAGAGGATGCGAAAGACAGGTTTGAAATATTTCTAAGCCACCTTTACAACAACGTGGCTGAGGGTTACAAAGCTTTAGTTGAGGGTAATTTGTTGTACATAACTGAAATTTCAAGGGACATTCTACAGAATACTATGTGGGCGAACGACGTTGTCGAGGGACAAGACGCACAACCAGAGATGTTCTGCGCTATATCTGACCTATTGTACAGCGACGACGAAATTTTTCTTAAAACATTGAGCACACAAATGCAGATCATCTATGGAGCGTTGAGTGGAACGGATGTCAAAAAAACGTTGGATGACGTGGAGGAGAGTTGTGAAGATATCAAAGGTTATTTGGAAGGGTTCAAAAGAGACGACGTACTCTATACGACACTGTTCTCCATATACCTCAATTCAGCCAAAGTACACCACCACGCCATGATGACAGAAGACTGTTGGGACAAAGATATCGTAAAAAGGCTGGCGACAAACACTCTGGCATCCATACTTCCTATAAACGAAACGCATCTCGAGCTAGAAAGACTGGTTGCGGACGATAGGTTCTTGGACATGGTTTACAAGAACATGCCGGTCTTTTATGAAAAGGTCTTGGCAAAGGTAGACAAGGACTTTAAGACTGAGGATAACTTTGCGCTTGTCAAGAAATTAAAGGAACTGGAAGAAGCCAATCCTACTGCCGACAACTGCACGATGTACGCATAGAAGTTAACTAAATTAGGAAAATCTGCTATATAATATTTAATGAAGAGAGTTCATCTGGGAGACAAGGGAAATACAAGCATCTTCAGTAAAAAAGTAAACAAGTCTGATATTTCTTTAGAGGCTATCGGCAACTTGGACGAGCTCGTCAGTCTGATTGGCATGTGCAGGTATCTGAAAGGATATGATGAAGTGGAAAACATTTTAAAAAAGGTTCAGGAAGACCTATTTTCCATAGGCTCTGAGATAGGCTCCAATGTAGCAGAGACAAAGTCTTTCACCCCCGTCACCAAGGACATGGTAGGTTTTCTGGACAAGTGTATACAGGATTTTGAAGGGCAGTTGCCCGAGCTAAAGAGGTTCATACTTCCAGGCGGCACAAGACAGGCATCCCTGCTGCATGTGGCAAGGTCTGTGTGCAGAAGAGCCGAAAGAAGCATAGTAAAGCTGTCGAAGGAAGCCTGTCTGAATGAGAGCATCGTACCGTATGTCAACCGCCTGTCAGATCTTTTGTTTGCCACGGCAAGATATGTCAATTTCAAATCGGGAGTAAAGGAGGTTGAATGGATTGGTTCTAAAAAAGGTTCTTGAATGGCTAAGGAGCCTAGTGACGGAAGAGGAGTCTGTGAAGGTCGGCAGCTTCGACCTTATAGGCTCTAAAGAAAAGGCCGTTGCTGTGATAGAGGTCGGCAAGAGACCGAAAGATAATGTTGCAATGATAGCGGCCGAAATCGTCAAGATGAACAAGAACGTGAAGTCTGTGCTGGCAAAGCTTTCTGGAAGGTCTGGCAAGCTGAGGCTGGGCAAATATGTGCTGGTTGCCGGAGACAAGAATACCGAGGTGGTACATAAGGAATATGGATGCATGATAAAAGTTGATCCCAGGAAAGTCTATTTTTCTCCGAGAGAGGCTACAGAAAGGCAGAGGGTGGCGGCCCAAGTAAAGGCTGGCGAGACCGTCATGGTCATGTTCTCCGGCGTGGCGCCTTATCCTATACAGATAGTCAAGAAACAGCCTAAAGTAAAAGAGGTGATAGCTGTGGAGATAAATCCCGACGGCGTGGAGTATGCGATTGAGAACATGAAGCTAAACAAGATTCCAGAGGGCAAGATAATGCCTGTTCTGGGCGACGTCAAAGAAGTGTGCCCGAGATTTTACGGCATGTGCGACAGGGTGATAATGCCGCTGCCGTTGGAAGCCGACAGCTTTCTGGACATGGCCGTAAGGTGCATTAAAAAAGACGGCGGAGTGGTCCACTTCTATCACTGGGGCGAGGAGAAAGATCCTTATTCGAAGGGCCTGAAAATCGTCGACAAAGTCCTGAAGAGCGTCAAGAAGCGGTACGAGGTGCTTGACAAAAGGATGGTCCTGCCGTACGCGCCGCGTACCCACAAGGTCTGTATAGAGTTCAAAGCTTATTAGAAATGTTCCTATAAAATGTCCTTGTTTTAGAACAATGTACAAGTTTTAAATACTTTTCTGTACAATTAATTGATAATGGCTTTGGAAGCGAAAAACAGGGGGATATTGGAGCTTCTGCAGCAGAACTCCAGGATGTCTGTCAGGGAGATAGCCAAGATTTTGGACATGCCGCCGACAACAATCCATTCCAGGATAAAGAAGATGGAGAGGGACGGGCTTATAACAGGTTATACAGTCAAGCTTGACGAAAACAAGCTGGGCGTGGGGACAAAGGCTTTCGTCTTCATATCATTGGAAAGCAACGTGAAGGACATAGATTTTGGTTCTATTCTTGTAAAGAAACTTGTAAAATATCCGGAGATTCAGGAGGTCTGCAACCTGTCCGGCGACTGGGACGTTCTGGTGAAGATAAGGGTGGAGAACACCGAGAAGATAGGGGAATTTGTAATCAACAAGATAAGGAAGATACCTGGCGTGGAAAGGACTGTCACTGCCATAGTGTTCGGCACGCACAAGGAAACCACGAACGTCCTTCTGTGAAAGAAAGGATAATTAGTTGTTTTTCCCAATCTATTATTTGCTTACTGTGCAGGGGTCGCCTAGGCTGGTCTATGGCGCCAATGTGAAAGCAGCGCAAGGTTCAGGGCCTGGTGGGTTAGTCCCTTCGAGAGTTCAAATCTCTCCCCCTGCATACCAAGATTATAGAATTAAAGAGGCGGCTTGCTAAATGTTATTATGTTGTGATTGATTTGGCAAAGTCACAAGTGCCTGATGATTTGGCAAAAGACTACAGAGAAAGGTCCCTTTCGTTTAAGTTTTATGCCGGGGCGACGCTTTTGTGCACTGCGGCATCAGCTTTTTACGAAAACGTATTGTCTGCCCTGCCTTATTCTGTAGCCAGCGTATTGGACAACGTTCCGTCCGATAATGCCAAGCTGGGTTTAGGCTGGCTGGGCCTGCTTCTTTCGCTCGCAACATTTCAAGATGCTTTTGATTTGAGGAAAGCCAAAGGGGAGTTGGAGCAGAACAATTATATTGTGGATGAGTATAAAAACCTGCTGGGTTAGGCGACCGGCTAACTTCCGACCAGAGTTTGATACCCAGCATATGAATAATAAAATATACATAATCTGCAACAGTCATCAATAAATCTTAAAAATCCAAAAATATTTTTAATGATAATAAACTATTCTGAACTGATTGACAGGTTCGGCGAATCTCTAGGCACGCCCAAGGAACTAATCCGAGCCACGTTCAACAAGCCTGACGCGGCGGAAAACGTGATGGGAAGGTTTATCGCTGTCAAGGAATTTAGTGAGTTCTACATGCTTGTGATATACGAGGTGGACGGCCTGACTGTCAGGTTCCTTAACGCTTACAGAATCTATCCTCAGCTGCTTAGAGGGTTTGTCGTACACGGCTCCAGGCCTTCCGACATCCTTCGGGAGTTCATGAAAAACTATGGCGTTGTCAAAGGTGTGCAAGGCATGGGGAACTACAGGTTTCTGGTAGACAGGAAGAACAACGTGCTGTTTCTTGGCATACTTGACGTGGAGAAGTACATGAATGATGTGAATGCACTGTTTCAACAAGTGGTCTGATTAATTGTGTTTTTTTAAAACTGCTCATTTCTCCCAAGGGAAGTTCAACCATGTCAGGTTATCGGTCTCTTCGACAAAATATGTAGGTGTCACTTCTGACTGTGGCTTGTAGAACAATGTAGCCGTTCTTACCTCTTTGTTTCTTAGCTGGGACAACACATAATTTAGAGTATCGCCGCTATCCGCCACGTCGTCCACCACAAGAACCTTGAGTTTTTCAGGCATTGCTCTTGCTCCGCTTT
>CAYJRO010000097.1:0-4346 GCA_964372425.1 uncultured archaeon | reverse complement strand
ACGGCTTTCTGGAGGAGAACTGGAAGAGGATAATACCAAATGCTGTCAGCCTTGAGGAGGCCAGGGCACGGCCGCTGGAGGTATTCCCCAATTGCGGGAGGTTCTGGGCCTATTTCGTGTGATTGGGCCTTAAACGGCCGGAAACTAGTGTAAAAACAGCTGAAATAGAGGGAAACGCCTACATCCTGCCTATCCTGATAAGCAGTTCCCTGTCCCTCTCCAATAGCTCCTCTATCTTTTTCATGTATTTGCTCTTATCTTCTTTTGAACTCATGGATATCACCCGTTCTCAGCCATTTAATTATGTCATCTAGGCTATAAAACCTTTCCCTTACGCCCTTCAGCACGTTCTCCACGGTTTCCCTATCTATGTTCATTTTAGACCCGTTAACCTCTAGAAACCCTTCCGTGGCCAAGAAGGCGGTCCTTCTGTTGCCGCTTTCAAACGGATGTTTCTGAACCAGACGCACCAGCAACACTGCGGCCTTGTCGTACAAATCGCCTTTTGCCGTTTTGACCTCCTTTACAATGTCTTCAAGGACCTCCCTGCCGGCCAGCAGCCCGTGTCTTTCAGCCTTAGTTACTTTGACCCTCTCCATCAAGCTCTTGTTTATAGAAATTATATCTTCCGCAGTAGGGTATTCCGTCATAAAAAATGATTGTACTGGTTAGAATATCAAATTTCTTTATCGTATGACGGCCTATTACCTTTTGTAATAGCACTATTACCCAGAGTAATAGCCTTTTGATAGGATATTGCTGGCTCTACGTGTCACGGGTGATGATTTGTCGAAGGCTTTTAAGACCAATCCTACAATCTTCTATTAGTTAGGTCTATGGAGATGCAGGCATTCGTTTGGAAGGAAGACAACACTTACGTGATAAAGGAGGCTGTCGCCGGCGTCGCCATCCAAGGCAAGACGACAGAGGACGCCATAGAGAACATAAGGGAAGCGGTGGAGCTGTACTTCGAAGAAGTGCAGAATTCGTAAAAAAGCTGAAATGACCTGTTTTGACAGTTCAAGCTATACGTAAAATTTCTTTATAGGCTCCAACTATTCATTATGACTCTGATAGAGATTAGGAAAGTGGGCAAGAGCTATTCCATAGGCGACAGGAGCTTCCCGGTATTGAAGGATGTCAGCCTTAAGATAAGCGAGAGGGAGACGCTGGCCATACAAGGGCCGTCAGGCTCTGGAAAAAGCACACTTCTCAACATCATCGGCCTTATAGACAAACCCACATCAGGAAAAGTGCTCATAGAAGGCAGGGACGCCTCCAAGACAAGCGACGACGAGGCCGCAGAGATAAGGAGGAACAAGATAGGCTTCATCTTCCAGTTCTTCTACCTGATACCATCATTGGATGCGCTACAGAATGTCGCCCTTCCGATGGTGTTCAACGACGTGGAGAAAGCAAAGAGGGAGAAAAGATCAAAAGAACTGCTGGAGGAAGTGGGGCTGAAAAAAAGAATGAACCACATGCCGTCTCAGCTTTCGGGCGGTGAGCGTCAGAGGGTGGCGATAGCAAGGGCACTGGCGAACAACCCGAAGATAATACTGGCGGACGAGCCGACGGGCAACCTCGACTCTAGGACGGGAAAGGAGATAGTGGACATCCTCATGAGGCTGAACAGGGAGCGCAACACCACACTTATAACGGTGACGCATGAAAAGTCCATCGCTTTAAAGATGGGCAGGATAATTAGAATTAGGGACGGTGAGATAGATGGATAGATTTTTCAAATACGCTTTTGTCGGCCTGGTTGCAGCCATGTTCCTGCTGCCCGTTGCAAGCTCGCTGTCGGTATCATTCACATTTTCCGGAAGCACAGTTCCTTCCAAGATAGAAGCTGGGGATTCCGGCAACCTCCTGCTGAAAATCACTAACAGTGGAACCGTATATGCAAAGAACGTCAAGCTCTCGCTCAAGCCCAACCCTTATGTGACCATGGACAAGACATCCTTCGACCTCCAGACAGTTGACGCAGGCAAGGCGGTCGAGCTGTCCATACCTGTCACAGTCTCGTCCGGCATACCCCAGACCGTCACTACGATATCCTTCACTGCAAGCTACGAGGAGGGCGATTCCACTGGCACAAGGACCGTCGAGGGCTCCGTGAGCATCCAAGTCCTGAAAAAGGCGATAGTCAGCATAGGGAGTGTGGAGTACAGCGACCAGGTCATAGAGCCTGGCGACAGCTTCCAGCTTTCATTCAATGTCGAGAACAACGGCAAAAGCTCAGTTAAAAACCTCATGGTATCCCTTAGGAACCTTACCTCCTTTATCGTTCCTGTGGGAAGCTCCGACTCCTATGTGGGCAGCATCAGCCCCGGTAGCTCCAAGAAAGTTACATTTGATTTGTCCGTCAACAACGACGCCAAGATATCGTCCTACACCATACCTATAGGATTGGTATATTATGACGACGACGAGGTCAAGTACGATGAGACAAAGTATATCGGACTCAAGGTGTCCGGCAGGCAGGAGTTCCTAGTCACCCTTGATGCCGGAGGCAAGACGTTCTCAGGTGACATAAGCAAGGTCACGATAACCATCGCCAACCGCGGCACAGCCGACGCAAGGTTCCTAAGCGTGCAGGCCGAGTCTGCCTTGCCTTTGCTCCAGAAGGAAGTGTATGTGGGCACGTTGGAATCGGACGACTTTGACACTGTCATTTTTGACGCGGACCTCACTGCCGTCCAGGAAGGCGAATATCCCATAACACTGAAGCTTGTCTACGAGGACTCCTACAACCAGCAGCTTTCCGAATCAGAGACAGTCAGCCTGAAGGTCTTCTCCATGCCGTTCGATATTCCCATGTACCTGCAGATAATCATAGCCCTGGCGGTGCTGTTCGCATTGTACAAGGCCAGGAAGCTTTTCATGAAGAAGAGGTGAAAGCTGTAAAATAATTTTATGTTTCAATCAGATTACCAGTATGTCACACGTGTGACATCTTCTACATAAATAACAGTACTGTCGCAAACAACCACCCAGAACGGATGATGCGCATTATTAAATAACAAGCACAGAAAACTTCTATTAGCACCTAACAGAGTGATGACATGTCAGTTCTAGAATCCGAGAGCCTCAACATAATCCTTTATAACATCAAAGCAAGAAAGCTCAGGGTAGCCCTTACAGTCATGGGCATAGTCATAGGCATAGCGGCGATAGTCTCGCTTGTGTCAATAGGGGACGGCATGAGCGCCTTCATCAAGACGCAGCTCGAGGGGCTGGGAGCGAACAAGCTGATAATAAGCTCGCAGGCCGCCGGAGGAGCTTTCGGCCCGCCCACAACGCCCCTTACGCTGGACGACAGGGACCTGCAGGACATCAGGAGGATAGGAGGCATCGAGCTGGCAGCACCGCTCTATTTCAAGCCGCTCACTATAAGGTTCGGCACCCAGACGAGAACATCCAACGTGATAGCGGTTGACCTCAGCGTGATGGAAAAACTTTTCCTTGATGTCCAGGGATACGACCTGAAGGAGGGAAGCTTTCCGCAAAGTGGCAGGAACGAGGTCGTCATAGGCAGGGTGGTGGCGGAGAACATGTTTTCAAAAGACATAAGGCTTAGGGACGAGATAGAGATCAACGGCGCCAGCTTCAAGGTATCCGGCATATTCAAGTCCACCGGCAATCCCGACCAGGAAAGTAGCATAGTAATATCACTGGAATCCTACGAGCAGCTTGCAGGCAAGGCGGAGGGCATGAACCTCATAATGGCCAGCGTAAAAGACCTGAACAGGCTGGACAGCATAGCCGCCGAGGCGCAGGATATTCTAGACAAGAGGTACGGCGAGGGCTCGTTCGTGGCATTGACCACAAGGAAGCTTGCGGAGAACGTCTCATCCATCTTCAGGAACTTTTCCTTCATGCTTGCGGCGATTGCAAGCGTCTCGCTCCTTGTCGCTGGCATAGGCATAGCCAACACGATGTTGATGTCTGTCATGGAAAGGACGAGGGAGATTGGAGTGATGAAGGCCATAGGAGCCACAAACAAGGATATCATGATGCTTTTCCTCACGGAGTCGATGATTCTGGGGTTGATAGGAGGCTTGTTGGGAGACCTCCTGGGAGTAATACTTTCATTTGGCCTTAGGAACATACCGCTGTTCGGCGGTTTGCAGGTTACGACATTGGTGACACCGCAACTGCTTATCTTGGGAGCGGGATTCGGCGTGATAGCAAGCACACTGTTCGGGTTTTGGCCGGCCAGAAAAGCCGCCATGATGCAGCCGATAGAAGCATTGAGATACGAATAATTATTTTGCAAAATGCTTAGAAATTACTAATTATGAAGACTGTCAGACTATATTTTAATATTATAAAACCTTTGA
>CAYJRO010000096.1:0-4468 GCA_964372425.1 uncultured archaeon | reverse complement strand
GCCATATACGTAGAGTGATCTGTTTTTGAAGGTGTGTCAGTTGGTACCGTCAGCATTGAAAAAGGGAGAAAAAGGAAAATTGGCGGCCTTGGGCGTCGCGCTGTTTTTACTGGCCGTTTTTTTAGCCAGCGTATCAGGCGGAGTCCAGGTTGCCATGGTGACAGTTGGCAAAGCCTTTGAATTGGAGTTTGTGAACGACGGCGGTTTTGCAGGATTTCCCAAGTTTTCGCAGCCCAGTCATCTTTATGTGTTCGACACCAGAGATTCGGAACCGGAAGTGAGGCTGATGCTTCTCAGCCTGCAGGGAATCGTGAACAGGAAGGAGCCGAGGATTTACCTTATACAGAAGGATTTGCCAGGCTGGAGCAAGGGCGAGCCTGCAGACCAGATGTGGCTGGATTACATGACTTCGACATATGGTATAGAAGTTACGCATTTAGACAGCTATTCGCAGCTGATGAATTTGTTCATTGATGATGTCAAGGGTGCCATAGTGTATGACCCGTCTCTGCCTGACACAGTGAACATCGCCACCACTTTAAGCGGCGTCATGGACAGCATAGTCGTGCATCCGGACCTTATGGACGAAGTTTCCTCAAGGGGCATACCTATAGCAGAAGACCTGAGGGGCCGGTGGAAGGACAAGTACGAGCTTTACACATGGGCTCTAGAAAACGTGTGGCCGATGGCGAATCAGAGGATGCTCGCAGACATGAGGCCCGACAGGTTCGGTCTCAGGGATTATCTGGTGGCAAACAACGTGTTCACTTTCAACCTCCGGCCCCTGCAGCCGTCCTTCCCAAGGGAGCAGGCGCTTTTCCTGAAGATTCTTGCGAGCACCCCGAAGAACATCCCGGTGCTTGGCTACATAGCAGACCATTGGTCCGAGGAATATACAGCAGTCTCTCTCCTTTCCATGTTCGGGAAGATACTCGTGCCGACTGACAACTTCATAGCAGATTCTCTGTCCGCCAACGACCTGACAGTGCATTCCGGCATACCTTCGGCGGACTTCAGGCAAAGCCATTCCTATAGCAGCAGAAAACCCGAAAACAAGATCTACATCACTTTCATAATTTCCGACGGGGACAATGTGGCATACGACCTTACCAAGATGAGGGACCTGTGGGATGACCCGCTGCGCGGGACCATACCGATAGGCTGGAGCATAAGCCCTGTGCTGCCGGATGTGGCTCCTGCTGTAATGGATTATTTTTACAGGACAGCTTCGCCGAACGATTATTTTGTCGGCTCTCCCTCCGGTGCGGGCTATGTCTATCCGAACCTGTACCTTGACCTGGAATCCTATCTCGAGATCAGCGGAAGGTATTTTGAAAGCTCTGATTTGAATACAATATGGTTGCTAAATGTGCCGCCGCTTTATAAAAGCAAGCTGTTAAAATCCTATGCCAGCGCCCTGGGGCTTGACGGCATATTCACGGATTACATGAACTATCCGCTGGGCCTGCCTAACTACTATGCCGGCGACACGCCAATCGTCAGGGCAGCGTTCGCAGCTTATCCAAGGGATGCGCATGCGTCCATATCCGTGCTGGGCATCTGGAAACTGTTGGCTCCAAACAGGCCAGTGTTCCTGTTCATAGCACTTCAGGCATGGACCATAGATTCCCTGGAAGACGTTAAAGCGGTAGCGGATTCTCTAGACGGCAGGTTCGTAGTCGTCAGGCCGGACGAGATGGTAGCGTTGATGAAATACGGCAGATGATAGGACATCTTCACAATGAATCCAGCAGCTTCCTCTCGTCGTCGCCGATCTTGTCGTAGAGTTCCCTGAGCACCTTCAAATCATTTTCTGTCAGATCTGATACAAGGACATCGCTTTCCATGAACGTCCTGCCTGCCGTAGGCTCGTTCATGCTCACAGCCACCTTTTCCCCGGCTTTCACGCTTGTGACATTCTGCCCGCCCTTCTGGATTTCCTTCACAGTGCCGATAAACTTGCCGTCTTGCTTCCTCAGCTTTGTGCCCGATTTCAAGAAGCCGGCCGATATCTCGACTCCCACTATGCACGGATCCTTTGCGTGGAATATGCAGCCTTTAAGGACTTTCAGCCTAACCGGCCTGGATACCCTGTCGAGCTTTTCCCTCCATTCCGACTCCTTCTTTTCCTGGCACCATTTTCCATAATCGTCTATCAGCCTGTATACCACCTCGTTGCTGAAGACCTTCACCCCCAGATCATTTGCCATGTTTAGCATTTCCTGACTGGGTTTCAGGTTGAACATCAGCACTACCTTGTTCACATCCTCCTTCAGGTTCTGTATCTCCATGATGTCCTGCTTCAGCAGGTTTCCCACATCGGCTTTCCTTATGGGCATGCCTTCTTCCGACAAAAGCTTTATCATCGCTTCAAGGCTGCCAAGAGTGTCCGCCTTTATGCTGACACCTTCTATCTGCTTCGAAAACTGTATCTCCGAGACCTCCTTCTGCAAAAGCCGTTTCACGCCCTCTATATCCTTTTCCATCCTTACTGCCATGAAAGGCAGCCCGGCGGCCACGCCTTCCAGGTCCGGCGCAGCTATCTTCGCCCCGGTCGACGCCTCTATCTCGTCTATCGCGTTGAACTGCTTCTCCACCCTCAGTTCCCTGAGCGGCTTCGGTTCCAGCAGGGCCTTCACCCTTGTCACTATGGGCTCCTTGCCTCCTATCACAAGGTAGTCGTTCCTTCTTATCCTGCCGTCGTAGAGTATGACATCTATCGTGATGCCGAACCCCCTCATTTCCTTGACTTCCAGTATCATGCCGCTTGCCTTGTCCGACAGCTGCAGCCTCTGCTTCAGGAACTGCTGGGACAGGCCCGACAGGACCATGAGAAGTTCCGCAACCCCTTCCCCCGTGGTGCCTGAGACAGGGACTATTGCTATCTGCTTGGAAAAATTGTCTATCCTGTCGAACCTTTCCGAATCGAACCCCCTTTCGGCCAAGGCTGATACAAGTGAATATATCTTCTTGTCCAGTTCCTCCTGGACGTACTCCCTCTGCTTGGGCAGCGTGTTAAGGAAGCACTCGCTTTTGCGCGGGAACCAGCCGGGCATCTTGTCAATCTTTGTGGCTGCTACAACGAACGGCACCTTGAATCCCTTAAGCAGTTTGAGGCTCTCGTCAGTCTGTTCCTGGAACCCTTCTGTAATATCCACTACAAGTATGGCCAAGTCGGACACAGAACCGCCGCGCTCTCTTAGGCTTATGAAGGCGGCATGCCCGGGCGTATCTAAAAGCAGCAGGCCGGGAACTTCCAGCTCTATCTTGAACCTTTCAAGGAGGCTCCCGCAGATAGTCCTGATTGTGCTTACTGGGACGTATGTGGCTCCCACGTGCTGGGTCAGCATGCCCGGTTCTGCCTTGGTGACAGTCGTTCCTCTTATCCTGTCCAGCAGGGTCGTCTTCCCGTGGTCTACGTGTCCGACAGTCACGATTATCGGACTTCTTATGTTTTTCTGCGCCATGGCAAACACTTTAATAAGTTGCTTTTGGAGGTCAAAACTTAAATTGTCGGGGATATATTTAAAATCCGATAGCTTTATAAATAGTAAATGACTAAATTATTAGTATGAAAGGCGTTTCGGAGATTATCGCTACAATCCTGGTCCTTATGATTACCATAGGTCTGGCAGGCACGGCTTTCATATACATACAGAGTTCCCTCACAGGAAGGGCGGGAAAGTCAATCGATGTCTTGGATGTTACATGTGCGTCGGGAGGCAGTGGGTCAGTTTCAATGGTGATTAAGAACTTAGATCCCAAATCGCCTATTCTCAATACAGAAATCAACACTTTCATAAACGGTCAGATTGCAATTTTAGTTCAGGGAACTTGGCCAGCTAGTATAGCGGCTGGTGCAACAGCTGTGGGCTCGTGTACAGTAGCTAGTGGGTGCATAGCATCCACTAGTGTCGATCCGGGAGATGCCGTTTCGGCAAGAGTAGTAGGACCGACGAACGCCGTTTCAAGAGACGTAGTATGCTAGACAGGATTTGAAGCTTTCCTTTTCCTTTCTGTTATCTTGCTTATAATCTTTTTAAACAGGCTTTCCTTCTTTGAGACGACCACTTCGGACTTGACCGTTTCCTGTATAGACGCAGTAGATAATGATGCGTATTTGGGTTTTGACAGCCTTTTAAACAGCTTTCCTACCGCGCCTCCTTTCTTTGGAACTACTGCTTTGGGCTTTGCTGCTTCCTGCCCAGATACAGCAGGAGTAGGCACAGTGTTTTTCGATTCGAACAGTTTTTTAACGAGTTTCTTTATCACATTTTCCTTCTCCGGCTCGTACTTGTAGCCTGCCTTTGGCGAGTAGGACGACTTTGGCGGGGGCAGGAAGAGGTATGCCAGGAATCCTGCCGCCGCTGCTACTGGGATCACTATAATCACTATCTTTATGAAACGGCCTTGATTGGCTTGCTGGAGCTTTGCTACTTCTGCCGCGACCACAGGCATCATCTCGCTG
>CAYJRO010000095.1:0-4537 GCA_964372425.1 uncultured archaeon | reverse complement strand
TCGGCCCCTCTCTGCTGTCAGTCTTCCTGGTAGTAATAGCCGTGAAATCTGTCAACTTCTACCCGTTTATTATAACGATGCCCATATTTGCAGCAGCCTATCTGGGTTTCTATTTTGCCCAAAGGCTCCTTAAAGCCAATGTCATAAGTTTCATTAAATCTGCGAACTCCCAGGTGCTGGCCGCCCACCTTCTTGACGCCAGCGCCGCATTCGTCTCCGTATCAATCATAGGAGGCTACAGGGAGTCTTCAGTGGGGTCTTCGATGGTGTTCATGCATCTTCCTCCATGGTCTTTCATACTTTTAAAAGGGATTTTCATACTGCTGGCTCTTTACTATATAGACAAGGAAAGCAGGGGCGATTGGAACTGGATAATCAAACTTACTTTCCTTTTCATAGGCTTGGGACCGGCTATGCACGGCATATTCACGCCAATAATGATTAAATAAACTTCATGAAAATAATTATAAGAGGTGTCAAAAAATGTTCGGCTTCGGAAAGAAAGAAAAGGACTTGGTATGCGGCATGGACGTCAATCCTAAGACTGCAAGCTTCAAGGCAGAGCATGACGGCAAGACCTACTGTTTCTGCTCCGAGGGCTGCATGAAGCAGTTTGTGGAAAGCCCTGCCAAATTCGTCAAATAGATGAAAATTATGTCAAAAGACATTGTATGCGGGATGGATGTCAATGAAAGCAAGACTCCATTCAAAGCAACGCACAGTGGCATTAATTACTATTTTTGCTCTCCCGGATGCAAGTCCCGTTTCGAAAGCGACCCAGAACTTTTCATCAAGGGAAAGGCAAAGATAAAGATTAAGATGTCCAAAGGCGAACTGGCAAAGGATCCTGTATGCGGTATGGTCGTCCCGAAAGGCACCTCCATTAAAAGCGAACGCGGTGGAAGGACATATTATTTTTGCAGCGAGGAGTGTCTAAAGACGTTCGATAATCCAGATGCCGAGCTTAAGGAGATGAAGAAAAGGGTAACGATAGCCCTGTCAGGAGTTATTGTACTGGCCGTTTTGCGTGCAGGATTCTTCCTAGGATTGGCAACAGGCGCTACGATACTTACATGGGCGCCCATACCCCAGCTTCCATGGTTCACATGGGGCATATGGCTTTTCATAATAACAACTCCCATCATGATTTTCGGTGGCAGGGTGTTTCTTGTAGGCGCCTACAATGCCGTAAAAAACAGGGCTGCCAACATGGACCTGCTGATAGCGATTGGCACTTGGACGGCGTACATCTACAGCGTCGTTGTGACATTTTTACCGGACATCCTGCCTGTGATGGAGAGGGACGTCTATTTCGAGGTGGCGGCAGTGATAATAGCTTTTATCATGCTTGGCAAATACATGGAGGAGATAATCAAGAAGAGGAGCTCCGCTGCTGTCAGGAAGCTGATGGACCTCCGACCAACGACGGCCAAGGTGATAAAGAATGGACAGGAAATTGAGACAAGGGTGGAAGATGTTAAAGTAGGCGACATTGTTGTCATAAGGCCTGGCGATAAGATGCCTGTGGATGGAATAATCATCGAAGGTTCTTCTGCCATAGACGAGAAGATGATAACGGGCGAGAGCATACCTGTCACAAGAAAGGTCGGTGACAAGGTCATCGGCGCCACTATAAACAAGAGCAGCATGATTAAAGTTAAAGCTACCAATGTGGGCGAAGATTCCACTCTTATGCAGATTGTAAAGTTGGTGGAGGAGGCTCAGATTTCAAGCGTCAAAATACAGAGGATCGTGGATAAGGTGTCATCCTATTTTGTGCCAGCCGTCATAGGAGTGGCTGTTTTCTCTTTTTTTGCATGGCTCATAGTAGGAAACTCCGTCATGGCACTACTGTCTTTCATAGCAGTCCTGATAATAGCCTGTCCCTGCGCGCTGGGCATAGCGACACCGGCCGCACTTCTTGGCGGCGTGGGGAAGGGTGCACAGATAGGTATTCTGATAAGAAGCGGCGAGGTCCTGGAAAGAGCCGAAAAGCTGCAAACTATCGTCTTTGACAAGACAGGCACTTTGACCAAGGGGGAGCCCGCTGTAACGAATGTGATAGCCTCCGGGTCGGAGGAGAAGGAGGTTTTGAGATTGGCAGCCATAGCAGAAAAAGGAAGCGAGCATCCTATAGGGGAGGCCGTTATACGCAAGGCAAGAGAAATGGGCATAACAGTCTCTGACGCCGACTCTTACGAGACTGTAGCTGGAAGGGGGATAAAGGCCGGTTACATGAGGCGCACAGTATTTGTCGGGAGCAGGACGTTCATGAGGGAAAGCGGCATGGAGATAGACAGCATAGAAGATAGCATAAAGAAGTTCGAGGAGGAAGGGAAGACTACTGTAATTGTGGCATACGGCAACAGGACAATCGGCATCATAGCTGTAGCGGATACGCTTAAAGAAAACTCTAAAGAGGCTGTGGAAGAGCTGCGCAGGACGGGAAAGGAGGTTGTGATGATCACGGGGGACAACGAGAGAGTGGCCAATGCCATAGCCAGGCAAGTGGGAATAGAAAATGTGCTCGCACAAGTTCTTCCAGGTGACAAGGCCGGAGAAATAAAGAAACTCCAGCAGCAGGGAAAAGTTGTCGCTATGGTCGGCGACGGCATAAACGATTCCCCGGCACTGGCACAGGCAGACATCGGCATAGCCATCGGTTCTGGGAGCGACGTGGCGAAGGAGACCGGAGGCATAATTTTGATCAGGAACGACTTGAGGGACGTGGTCTCGGCAATAAAGCTGAGCAAGGCGACGATGAAAAAGATAAAGCAGAACCTTTTCTGGGCTCTCATATACAATTCTGTCGGCATTCCCATAGCAGCATTCGGCCTGCTTAATCCGATAATAGCTGCTGCAGCGATGGCACTAAGTTCGCTATCTGTAGTTTCAAACTCTGCGCTGTTGAAAGGGGTAAAACTTTAAATCAGCGTTTGCTAGACTTTTTCAAAATAATCAATTATTATAACAAACTACAAATCTTTATCGACGGCTTGCAATTTAATAACAATTTTAGCAACACGATGCTTTTGAACAGGTACAAGTTTGATGGGTAAAAGACAGACCACCCGCATTTATTAGACCAAAACAATTTAAAATTGGCAGCAGGATAACTGGTTTAGACTCACGAGTCTACCGGGCATCTGGTGCGGCAGGCGCAAGTGACAGATTCAAGATGTCATGCCAGCAGAGCTTCGAAAAGGAGGACTGGCATGACAGTCAGCTGAATTGGCGACTTGCTGTGCCGAGGGTGTCCAAGAGTTGCATTATGGGTCGGGAGACAGACAAAGGCGCATGCATAATGGGCATCACTGCTGCCGCCCATTTATTTAAATACACGCTGAAAATGGCATGTTTGGCGAATTGCTTGCGGAGCCATGAAATAATAGACTCGCTGTTTGATATGTTTATTAACCCTTGTTCCTGAACTTTAGGAAACGGGACACTACATCACCGCTACTGTAGCCGACTTTCTCATACATCTTGAGCATCAGCCTAGTTGGGAACACGACCTTTCCAACGAGACTGCTGTCATTGACTTTCCTTATCCTCATCTGAACATCCAGCCTCTTCTTCCAGATAGAAAAAAGGTTGAAACCGTTCCAGACAACTGCTTTCAAATAGTCCCGCATCAGACGCATGTCGCCCTTTCTCAACCCAGAAATCAAAGCAAGTGACGCATGTCCTGCAAGATATATTGGAAGGCTTCTTACCAGATTTTTTAACTCGTAGTTTTTGATTAGGCACATGATATGATTTTTGTAATAATGGAACTCGAAGGGGGGCTTGTTGCTCAGCTTCCTGTTTTTCCTGACCGATTCTATGGTTGCCGTGCCCTTGTGATACACCACCGCCTTGGGGTGATAGACCACCCTGTGTCCGGCCAGCCATATCCTCCAGCACAGGTCTAGGTCCTCCGCATAAATGAAGAAGTCCTTGTCGAACATTCCCACCTTTTCCAGTACCTTCCGCCTGAGAGCTATGCATATGCCGGCTCCCATGAACACATCCATGGGTTTATCATACTGCTCATCGTCCTTTTCGCCCGGTACGTTTATCCTGAACGGGTTGGAAAAAAAGTCCATGTACACTCCGATGGAGTCAAGCCTGTCAGGCTCGTCCATGAGAAGCAGCTTTGGCTGGATAGCTGCTACGTCCTTGTTTCCTTCCAAAAATTTTACAAACTCACCAACAGTATCAGGTTTCATGTTGACGTCGTTGCTGACCAATACTATGTACTCGCCTTTGGCAGTCCTCATGCCTACATTGTTGCCCTCTGCGAATCCGAGGTTGCCGCCATTCAGGATAATTTTCAGCCTCTTGTCCTTTCCGAACTTCCTCTTGACAATCTCAATGCTCTTGTCGGCGGAGCCGTTGTCCACGAGTATGACTTCTATGCGAGGATACTTTGTGCTGAAGACGCTTCTCATGCAGCGTTCTATCAGCTTCTCGCCGTTGTAGTTCAACACGACTATGGAGACCAGCTTCTTCATAAGATCCACATATTGTAGAATTATGTTTGACCTTATTTGAA